>CAMZHY010000427.1 GCA_947307005.1 uncultured Planctomycetaceae bacterium | reverse complement strand
AAGAAACGGATCCGGCGGCGGTTCTCGCGCTCGCTAAAAGGCATATGCTTGCGGCGACCGTCTCCGTCGCGCTGGAAAGCGCGGGCTGCAAGAATCAACAAACGAACGGCGCCGTCGCGGCGGCGCAGCGAAAAGCGATCTTACTCGACGCCGCGCTGAAAAACGTGAAGGAAGCGCTGACGAAAAGGGAAATCTGGTTCATGCCCCTCAAAGGCGCGATCTTGAAGGATTACTATCCGAAATACGGCATGCGCGAATTCTCCGACTACGACGTCCTCGTCGACCCGACGCGCGCCGCCGACGTCAAGGACGTCATGGAAGAACTAGGGTTTACGACGGTTTCCTTCAACCGAGGCAACCATGACGTCTACCGCAAAGGTCCGTCGGTAACCTTTGAAATGCACTCGGCGCTCTTCAGCGGTCTCCACGACGAGGACTTTTACAATTACTATCAAAACGTGGAAGAGCGGCTTGTCGGCGAAGGATACGATCGGCGATTCACCCCGGAGGATTTCTACCTCTATCACGTCGCCCATGAATATAAGCATTACGTCACCCTCGGATCGGGATTGCGTTTTCTTCTGGACGTTTACGTCTTTCTGAAGAACGTCGAGTTAGACGAAGATTACGTCGCGACGGAATCTCAAAAGCTCGGCGTCGCAGAATTTGAAAGGGAAAACCGCGCGCTGGCGTTTCGTCTGTTCGACGGCGAAGAGTTGACGGACGCCGACTGCGAAATCATCGAATATCGGCTGGAATCCGGCGCCTCCGGCACGAGGCTTCATCTCGTCGAAAATAAAATCCGCGAAAAGAAATGGGGCAAGCTTCGATACGCGTTCAGTCGATTTCTCGTGCCCATCGACAAAACGAAACCTCGTTACGCCGTTTTTTCAAAAAAGTATCCCTTCTTTTACCGTCACAAGGTTCTGTTGCCGCTGCTGCCTTTTTACCGTCTTTTTAACTCTTTGCGGAAAGGACGTTTTGTCAAGGAAGTGAAAAACATATGGATCGCCCGATCACGCCGTTCCCCGCGATAACGCGACGCTAAAAGGTCCTTAAGGAACGTTGGCGTCCGATAATTCTCAATGGAGGCGTTGATTAATGACTTCTCGAAAAAGGATTTTGTTAGAAGCGCTCTTACTCTTGGCGCTTCTCTTGGTTTTTGGGCTCTTCTTCAAAAACGAAGTCGCGGCGCTTCTTAAGCGTTTCGTCGTCTCAACGCCTGTCGCTGAAAAGGAAGATCATGTCGAGGAGGAGAGTTCATTCTTTGCGTCAAAACCCGTTTATAACCTCCCATTGGTTAGATTAGAGGCGGAAGATCGCGAAATTCCAAACGACTGGAATCCCGACGTCCTCAAGAAGCTGAATTACGCGCGACTTGAAGAGGATCCGGTAACCGTCGATCCATCAGGCATGACGTCAAATAGAACGGGCTATCTGCAAACGATGTTCGCAGAGATGAAGTATGACGTTCTGCTGGATACGACCGAGAAGCAGATTAAGGATTTCGTTCAATATTCAAGTAAAAACCCCGGTCGAACCGTAATGCGCGCCGCTGGGTTTAGACGCGCTCTGCGCGTTCGCGCGCTAGCCCTCGAACTCAATGGGAATTTAGACGAGGCGCTTTATACGTATGCCGCGCTATACCCCGCTTCGAGCGAATCGTTTCAATGGAGCCTCTACAGAAACTCGTTTGAACGCCTTCAAGGACGCGAGGATCGCGACTTCATCTTGTTCAACTTTAGCGTTGATTTTGTCAACTTATGTACGTTTGTCGCAGAAAGCGACGTCGCAAAATCGATAGACGAGACGTTGAAAAGGCTCGAAGAAATTCAAGGAATGGACGCGACGGAAATTGAACGTCTAGGCGACGTCCCCTACCCTGCCGACGATCCCTATTACCCCGTTGTGATGCGCGCGTATCGTTTTCGAAACGAATGCGCCAAATTCGCCAATCCTCGCCTTCAGGTTTCGCTTCCCATACCGTTTGAAACGGGAAATACGGCGAGTGAGAACGCCTTAAACGCGCGAAAAGAACTCGTTTTTTTGACTAGAAAATCGTACGCTATCTTTTTGGCGTCAATGGAGGAGTTTTGCGGATGGCGGAGTCGTCAAATTGAAATTCAACAACAAAAAGCGGCGGAGGGCGTTCATATCGCCGCTTCCGTTCCTCCCGCCTATCCGCCCGATATTGTCGATCGAGCGATGGCGTTCTTTAGAAAACTTGGCGAATTACCCTATTGAGAATGACGACTTAGCCTAAAGCTTCTCCGTCCGTTCTTTTTGTCTCGTGGCGTTTCTGTCTCGACCAGAGCTATTTTTGGGGGAGAAGGCTCGGCGCGGCTGACAAACGACGTCGCGTCAAAAAAAGCCCTCGACGATCGCGTCGAGGGCCTTTTGCTTTTTGTTCTAAAGCGCTCCGATCACACGGAAAGCCGGTCGATGAGTTTCGACGTTTGCGCCGCCACGCTTTGGAGCGCCTCGTCCGACCCCGCTTCGACGTCCTTCGACCGAACGACGTCCTCGAGGGGCGACTCCGCGAGACGACCGTGAACCAGTCCGACCATAACGTCCGTCTTGCCTTCGTGCAAAACGTCTATCGCATAACAGCCGAGTTTCGTCGCAAAGATGCGGTCGAAGGGCGCCGGAACGCCTCCGCGCATAAGGTGCCCTAAAACGACGCTCCGCATTTCAAAGGGCGCGCCCGCCTCTTTCAGCGCCGCCATGATCTTGTTCGCGCCGCCGAACTCGTCCCCTTCCGCCACGACCATAATGATCGAACGCTTGCCGCGTTCTTTGAATTTCTTGAGACTCTCGACGAGCGCGGGGATATCCGTGACCGTCTCCGGGGTCGCGACGAGTTCGCAGCCGCCCGCGAGCGCGACGAACGCCGCAAGATCCCCGCAATGCCGTCCCATGACTTCGACGAGGAACATCATGTCGTGGCTGCCCGCCGTGTCGCGAAGTTTATCGACCGCGTCGATTCCGGTCTGAACCGCCGTGCCGAACCCGATCGTGTAGTCGGTGCCGCGCAGGTCGTTGTCGATCGTGCCGGGAAGTCCGATAATCTGACCGTCCCAATATTGTCCAAGTTCATGCGCGCCGCTGAGCGTCCCGTTGCCGCCGATCGTTATCAGCGCGTCGAAATGGCGCTTCTTCAAAACCGCGACGGCCTTCAAGCGTCCTTCTTCCGTCTGGAACTCCAAACATCGGCTGCTGTTCAAAAAAGAGCCGCCCCGGTTCGTGAGTCCTGAAACTTCGCGCGCGCTGATGAGCGGGATCGGATCAGGCTCCGCGCCGCGCCCTTTGCCCTGCCAGAACTCCTCTTCCAGAAGTCCGCGATATCCATGGCAAATTCCGACGATCTCGTCGCCAAACTTCACGCCGGCGCGAACGATCGCGCGCAAACACGGATTCATCCCCGGCGCGTCGCCGCCGCTGCACAAAACGCCAATTCTCATCTTGTTCTCCTATTCGTGAAAGACGCCCCAAAACAGCGTCTCGTGATTTCATTGTAACGTCGCCGGCGCCATAGACAAGCGTGAAACCGCCGTCGGCGGCAGTCGGCGATAAAAAAATCCCGTCGTCGCGTCATGCCGACGCGTCCGACGGG
>CAMZHY010000426.1 GCA_947307005.1 uncultured Planctomycetaceae bacterium | reverse complement strand
TCGAACGTCAACAAAAAAACGCGAATCGACTTTCAACGGTCGATTCGCGTTTTGCTTTAGGGAACATGCGCGTCAAATTATTTGCGCGCTCCCGTCGTTTGACTCACGTCGATCACTGATAGACGCGAACATAATCGATTTGGAACTCGGCAGGGCACGTGTCGTCGGCGATTGCGCCGCCCCAAGCGCCGCCAATCGCAGTGTTGAGAATCATGAAGCAAGGTTTGTCGAAGGGCCACGTTTCGGTCTTCGGTTCTTCTTCGGCGCGTTTAAATTCGAGGACAAGATTGTCGTCGACGAAGAAGAGCATTTTGTCCTCTGACCATTCGAACGCGTAGGTATAGAAACGTTCTTCCGGCGCCTGACCTGGTTCGTCGAAACGAATATTCTTGCCCTTGCTGACGACTTCCCACGACTTGCCGCCTTTGCGCTGCATGTGAACCGTCGCGTGCGCGGTATGAGGGGTATGCCCGACGTATTCCATAATATCGATTTCGCCGCACCGCGCCCAGCCTTCCTTCTTGATATTGTCGCCCATCATCCAGATCGCGGGCCAGATTCCCTTGCCCTTCGGGAGTTTGGCGCGAACTTCGATTCGTCCGTAGAGCCACGACGCCTTGCCGAGCGATTCGATCGCCGCCGACGTGTATTCCGCCTTGTCGCGACCGTGATTCTTCGGCTTGTCGGCGATATCGTACTCTTCCTTCAGCGTCCGAATCGTGAGAAGTCCGTCTTTCTGGAAAATGTTTTCGAGACGCCCTTCCGTATAATACTGCGCTTCGTTGTTGCGAACGTAGCCGACTTCATAGCTCCAGACGTCGGGATTCGGCAACCCTTCGCCGTTGAACTCGTCGCTCCATGCGAGCTTGAGTTCGCGTCCGTCGGACGTCTTGACCGTTTTAGGCGCGGGCGCCTTGAAATCTTCCGCAAGCGCAACGACGTTAGCGGCGACGAAGAGAGCCGCGATGATCGCGGCGCAGAGACCGTATTTTCTCATTGTCGAGTTTCTCCTTTGGGTTCAGGAATGGCGCCGCGACTCCTCGGGGGATCGGGCGTTAAAGATCGTTAGGCGACTTCGGACGATTCGTTCCATCGCGTCGACGACCTCTTGAATGGACATGCCGTCCGACAGGATGCGAACGGCGTCTTCCGGCTCGCGCAGCGGTCCGACGTCGCGTTCGGAATCGCTGCGGTCGCGGTCGATAATCTGGCGTAAGATTTCTTGGAAATCGGCGGTCTCGCCGCGCGCTTCAAGCTCGCCGAGTCGGCGCCTTGCGCGTTCCTCAGGCGTGGCGGTAAGGTAAAACTTGCAGCGCGCGTCGGGGAAGACGACCGTGCCTTGATCGCGTCCCTCGGTGATGATCGGCTTCGACATGCCGATGCGACGCTGCTGTTCGACCAAGTTCTCTCGAACCGACGGCGCGTTCGCGGGATAGCGGACGTTGAGGGAGACTTCGTTCGCGCGAACCGCGTCGGTCACGTCTTCTCCGTCCATGAACGTCCGACCGTCGTTCGATTCCAGTCGCGTCCGGCGCGTCAATTCCGCAAGCGCGGATTCGTCGTGCAGATCGACGCCTTCGCGTAGCGCCTTGAGCGCGATCGCGCGGTACATCGCGCCCGTATTCAGATATTCCAGTCCGAGCCGATCCGCCAGCGCGCGCGTTACGACGCTTTTGCCCGCGCCCGCCGGTCCGTCGACCGTCGCTACGTCGATCACCGTCGTTTGCTCCTATTCTAACGTTATCGCGTCACCAACGCCTCAGGTCGCGTCGCGACGACTTTACGCATTGTACCCGCGTCGACGGCGCTTTTCTAGATTATCGAACGCCGCGCGACCGAATTTTCGGAAAAGGTCAAAATCGCGTCAGGAGTTGCAGCAGTCCGACAAGGGCGCCTAAAAAATACCCGAGAACCTGAATCGCGCCGAGATGTTCCGCCGTCACGTCGTTCACCATCTGGTGAAATTCCCTCATGTTCTGACCTTGGATTGAATCGACGATGATTTGACGCAAGTCGATTTTAGCGAGAAAGACGGGCGTTTTCTCGCGGACAAACGTCTCGATATGCGTCTGGGCGCTTGGCAGAAACTTTTCGTCGATCCAGTTTTTGACGATATCGGAGAAGAGAAACTCTTGGATCGTTTTCGGAAGACTGTCGGTAAGGTACCCCCGAAGGTAATCCTCGAATTTACCCCGCGCCTCGGCGAGAAAAGCGTCGACCTTCTCGCGCGATTCTTCCGACTTCAGCCATTGGCGGAACCGTTCGGCCATTTGAAGGACGGATTGTTTGACCAACTCCTCCGTCTGGGGTTCGTCAAGGCGTCTGCATATCGTCTCTTGAACGCTTGGCCAATCGATAAGCGTCACGACGCCGTTCGATATCGTGTCGGCGAACAGCGCGAAAAAAGTTCTTTCTTCGATATAACGGCGAATATAGTCGGCGAGCATGATTTTCAGCTCGTCGGTAAGTTGCGGCGTCGCGCTTCGGATCCCCGCCGCAATTTGCTTTGCGAGAAAGGCTTGAGTTTCGGGATCGTTCAGGCGTTCCGCGATCTGACGATCCCAGAATTCGTTGAGTTTTTCAGGCGTCGCGTTCTTTTGGATAAACTCGACAATTTTCGCTTCAACGACGGGCGCAATCTTCGTCGTAATATCGTCGCGGTATTTTCGAATCAACTCGACCGCGCGGTCGGCGATTCTTTTTTTCGCGTCGTCCTGACGAAGATAATTCGCAACCGCTCCGACGACGCGTTCGGCGACCTCGTCGGGCTTTAAAAGTTCCGTCGTGATCTTTTCCGCCGCCTTTTCCGCAATTTTTTCCTTATTGCGAGGAACGAGTCCCTGAGGCCACGTCACAAGCCAGTCGATCCGCTCATACGGTTTGAAAAGCATCTCGATGGCGAGCCAGTTGGTGAGAAAACCGACGGCGGCGGCAAGCGCGACCCGTAGAATCCCGTTCGCGTTCTCGGGAAACGTTAGTCCCAAACGACCGCCGACAACGCAGACCGCCAGCGCGACGAACGCCGTCCAGCTCGCGTAGAAACAGAAGAGTTCCAACCCAGCAAAAATCCGCGTCCCTCCCGGCGTCCGACGGTCGAAGACGATCCCGATTCGTTTCCGAGTTCCTAAAAACATGTGGTTTCTCTCCTTTTTACATTTCCCATCAGTATAACGCAAAAGCGCGATTTGTCGTTCGCGTTATTATAATTCTTGGCGATTTACTTGAAGAATGATTGCCAACTGTTTTAATAGCATTGAGTTGAGCTTGTAAACAGAGAGAAAATCGGCGACTTTAACGAGAGCTTAGCTCCGTCTCATTGGAACGCGATTGAAAAATTGAACGCCAAAGCGTATAATGGCGCTAGTCTAATATTGATTTCGAGGCCAACGATGACAAACGAAGAACAACGGCAAAAGAATCTCCAGAAGCTCCAAGAGTTCACTCTCATGGACGACGCTTTCATGAACGCCTGCTTCAGCGGATTTCCCGAGTTGACGGAGTTCGTTCTTCGGATCGTCATGAAACGGAACGATCTGCATGTTGTTCGCGTTGAAACTCAGAGGACGTTTACGAATCTTCTGGGGCGTAGCGTTCGGTTTGATATCGACGCTACAGACGAC
>CAMZHY010000425.1 GCA_947307005.1 uncultured Planctomycetaceae bacterium | reverse complement strand
CGATCGCTCTGACGCGCACGTTGTACGTCGCGCCCGACGTCAGTCCGGTAATCGTATAGCTGTTATTCGCACCGGCGTTCTTGCTCGTCCACGTCGAATCGCTCGCGAGCTTATAGGAGACGTCATACCGAACGGCGTTGGAAACGGCGCCCCAGGCGACGGTAATCGACGTTTCCGTCTTCGCCGTTTCACGAAGGCTGGTCGGCGCGGGGAGCTGTCCTACAGGATAGACGCGCTGCGTCGCGCAGTAGTCGGAGTTGAGGTAGGAAACGTCGTCGCCAAGCGCGAGAACTTTCCAGACGTAGGTTGCGGAACCGTTGAGTCCGGTAAGCTTATATGACGTCGTCGACGCGTCAAGAGTAAAGTAAGTCCACGACGCGTCGCTCTGATTCTTCCAAATCAGTTGATATCCGCTCGCATTCGCAACGGAGTCCCACGCGACGGCAACCGTCGCCGACGTCGTCGAAGACGGCGACGTCCTTGCGCTAACGCGCGGGTTGGTCGGCGCGTCGAGCTTAACCTTCTCGCCGGACTTTTCATACGCGCCAATGTCGACCGTTCCGCCGGAAATTCGAGCGTTCCCCGCAAGATCGACGTCTATCGAAGCGTATTGCGACGAGACGTATTGATTGTTTCCATGATTGAGCGCCTGGGAATTCGCCGCAAGCGTATAGTCGCCCGCCGACGCGTTCGTAAAGAGCGGTTGCGACGCGTTATAGGTTACGTTGTTCGAACCGCCGTTCCAATTTGAGAAACTCGA
The DNA here is from genome assembly GCA_947307005.1 of uncultured Planctomycetaceae bacterium. GTDB lineage: Bacteria > Planctomycetota > Planctomycetia > Pirellulales > Thermoguttaceae > RUG369. Next base: position 2,867 of record CAMZHY010000425.1, on the reverse strand, counting down.
CAGCGTATTGTACGCGTATGCGACGGCGCTGGAGCTATAGAAATTAACGTCGGCGTTCGACGACGCGGTATTGCCCGCGATGATCGTATTATACGCGTTGAGAACGGCGTTTCCGTCTAAATCAATCCCGCCTCCCTTGCTTCCCGCCGTATTGCCGGTTATCGTGCAGTTATAGAGAGTCGCGGTTCCGTAGAGCTCTATCCCGCCGCCCCAGCCGGCGTCGTTTCCGGCGATGAGAGAGTTCGTCGCGGTGAGAACGCCGGCATCTGCGACGTAAATACCAGAGGAGTCGTTATTGGTTATGACGCAATTTGTCAGCGAGACGTAGCCGCTTTCGATTTCGAAGGCGTTGCTTTCGTTGCCGTTAAACACGCAATCGGTGAACGAAGACGAAAGCGACGTCTGGAAGGAGACGATTCCTCCGCCGACGTTGCCGGTGAAAGAGGTCGCGTTCGCGGTAATCGTCGCGCCCGATTTCACGGCGATCGCGCCGCCGTAGTAGTAACCGGCGCTGCCGTCGTCGTCCGTGTACGTCGCGTTATTGTCGGCGAAAACGCAATTTTCAACGGTAAGATTGCCGCTGTCCCAGATCGCGCCGCCGCACGCCGGAGAGCGTCCGTTGGTAAACTTGAGTCCTTTAAGAGCGACCGAATATCCGCTGCCGACATACATAATGCGCGTCGAATCGCCGCCGCTAATCGTGACGCCAGGCGTCTCTGTCGAAGCTGTATAGAGACTCGACGCGTCGATCGTCACCGATTTGTACACGCTTAACTGCGAACTGACCGTGATCGTTTTTCCCTTAAGGGAACTAGCGAACGTGATCGTGTCGCCAGACGTTGCGGAGTTGAGCGCTTCGCGTAGCGTAACGACCCCGTCGTTCGCGTCGACAACGTCCGCAACCGACGTCACCACGAGCGGACTCGCGCCCGGAGTAACGGTAATCGTCGAATATTCAGAGTTCGAATAGTCGAAGTTATCGCCAATCGCTCTGACGCGAACGTTGTATGCGGCGCCCGACGTCAGTCCGGTAATCGTTTTGCTGAGATTTGTTCCAGCGTTAGTTTCCGTCGACCACTCCGTCGCGCTGGCGAGCTTATAGGAGTAGGCGTACCGAACGGCGTTCGACACGGCGCCCCAAGAGACGGCGACCGACGTCGACGAGGGACTGGAGGAAGAAAGCGTCGGAGCGTTAAGCTGCAGACGCGGTCTAACGGTTCGCGCCGACGTTTCGGCGGAATCGGAATAATTGACGCCGTCGCCGAGCGCTTGAACTTTCCAGGCGTAGGTCGCGCTATTGTCGAGTCCGGTAATCTTATACGAGGTTGTCGACCCGTTGGCGGTAGTATAAGTATTGTTGTAAGAAGAATCGGTCGTCTTCTTCCAAGAAACCTTATATTTGCTCGCGTTCGAGACGGCGTTCCAGGCGACGGTGATCGTCGTTTCCGTCTTCGCCGTTTCCGTCGGACCGGTCGGCGTCGAGAGTTGCGGAATCTGGTTCGGATCCGTCGCAACGGTTATCGCCGTCGTATAACTCGAGTTCGAGTAGTTGACGCCGTCGCCAAGCGCTCGGACTCGGACGTCGTACCGCGTATCCGCGCTAAGTTCGGTAATCTTTTTGCTGAGACTCGTTCCGACGTTGATATCGTTCGACCAACCTGACTCGTCGGCGTCGGCGAGCTTGTAAGCGACGGCGTACCCGGAAGCGTTCGAAACGGCGTTCCAGGCGACCGTGATCGACGCGTTCGTCTTCGCCGTCGAACGGAAGTTGGTCGGAGTCGAAAGCGGAACGATCGGATTCGACGACTGATACTCGTAAGCGCCAATGTCGACCGTTCCGCCGGAAATACGGACGTTCCCCGCGCGGTCGACGTCTGTCGTCGCATACTGATTACTTCCTTTGTCAATCGCCTGAGAATTTTCCGCGAGCGCATAGTCTTTCGCCGACGCGTTCGCAAAGAGAGGTTTCGACGAGTTATAGGTTACGTTGTTCGCGCCGCTTGTCCAACTTGTGTAGCTCGAAAGCGTATTGTGCGCGTTTGCGGCGGCGTTGGAACCGTAGCAACGGACGTCGGCGCCGCCGGACGTCGCGCTGTTCCCCGCGATAATCGAATTATACGCGTTGAGAACGGCGGATTCTTCCAAATCGACGCCGCCGCCGTAACAATTCGCCTTATTGCCGGCGACCGTGCAGTTATAGAGGTTCGCGTTTCCGTAAACTTCCAAACCGCCGCCATAATTAGCCGTGTTTCCGGCGATGAGGGAGTCTGTCGCCGTGAACGTGGCGCCGCTTCTAACATCAACGCCGGAACCGCCGTTGTCGACGACGTCGCAACCCGTCAACGAAACGGAGCCGCCTCCAATGTAAACGCCGCGACCGGAGTTGCCGCTTACGACGCTGTCTGTCAACGATATTTCGCCGCTAGAGATAAAGACGCCGATACCGGCGTTGCCGGATACGGAGCAACTCGTTAGAGCGACGTCGCCGGAACCTCCGATGTAAAAACCGTAGCTGCCGGAATCGGTTACCTCGCAATTCGTCAGCGAAACTTCGCCGTTGTAAGCATAAACGCCGCTGTACTTGCTCTCAGCGACGGAGCAATTCGTCAGCGAGATTTTGCCGCCTCCAGCGTAAACGCCGTTGTCGTTGTTCGCAACGACGTCGCAATTCGTCGCCAAGACTTCGCCGTTGACGACATAGAAGGCTTCGCAATCATTGCTGTTAAACTCGCAATCGACGATCGAAGACGAAAGATTGGTCTGGAAGGATAGAACGCCGGCGCCAACGTTGCCGGTAAAAGACGACGACTTCGCCGTAAGTCTCGCGCCCGATTTAACGGCGATCGCGCCGCCGAAGGAGGAGCCGT
>CAMZHY010000424.1 GCA_947307005.1 uncultured Planctomycetaceae bacterium | reverse complement strand
CTTGAAGATTCCGTCGCAATCCTTCAGGACGAATGTTTCGCCGCGCTTGATCCATACGCGTCTTTGTTTATCGCTTACGAGACGACTTACGAATGGACAGAGTCGATCCTAGAGTACGTCGAATCAATTCTTACTTCCATTGAAGACTCGCCTGAGCAAACGCGAGCGCTTCTTGACGAACTTAAACGCAAAACGCTAGAGGCGGACGACATTAAAGTTAAACTCGAAAACGCGGATAAACTTGAACGTGCGAGCCGCGATCCATGGAACGGAGGCGAACAGCCAAAACTCTGCGCGCGATACGCCCTTTCCCAACGATTGGAAATCGTCGAAACTTTTAAAAACGCGTTGGAACGTCGGATATTTTTGTGGCGTCACGCCGCGGACTTTTTCGCGGCGCGCAATCGTGGAGAATTGCGCGAATCGCAGTCGCTGGCTCGTCCTGAACTAGAACTGTTGCTTAAAGCGACTCGCGACGTCCGCGATTATTTCGGCAACGCGGCTAACGGAAGAAGTTGGCGCGCAAGTTTCGACGTCGACGCCATTGTCGCCGAAATCGAACAAGCGCTTGAATTGCCGACGCTAGAACTTCCCGAAGTCGCAATGCGGAATCATGATAAAAAAGCCGGTTCTGTCGGATACCTTGGCAAGCACGCGTATTCTTCTCCCGCCGACCCTTATCTCGACCAGGTTCTCGAAGAGGACGCTAAAACGCGTTCTGAAATCGAAAAGGAACGCGAACGTCGTATGACGTTCCTTCAGGATAGAATCAACGCGATCGCGTATAAAATTGAAAAAACGCCGATGACGGCGGAGCAACGACGCGTCTTTCAGCGTCCCGTTACGGCGACTTGGGCCAATATGATCCTTGGTCTCGCCGGAGATCAACTCAACGGCATGCCGCTGCTGATCGCCTTCGAAAAATACGAGCGCGTCGCCGGCGGACACGCTGGAAGGGCGCTGCAGCAGTTGGCGTTAAGAATGACGACGTCGCAATCTGAGGCGTGCCGACTTTACGGTCGGGCTATCGACGTTGTCTACGACAATCCGAACGTCAAGGCGTACGTCTCCGAAGCGCTCATCAACCGTTTGCTCCCGGTTCGCGACCCTGAATTCGAGGTTGTTCAAGAAACGGTCCTCAACAACCCTGTCGTTGGACGTCGAAGGGTCGACACGCAAGTCTCCATTCAGCTTGTTCCAGATCCGAACAGGCTTCTGATGGCGCTCACCATCAACGGACGAATGAGCGCAAACACAAGCAGCGCGGTTATGAACGCGAAATTGTATAACGAAAGTTTTGCCAACTACGTCGGACGTAAAACGCTCGAATGGCGCGATACGGGGATCGCATACTCGCCGGCGGCGGTCGACGCGAGTTCAGCGGCGAGACTCAACGCGGTTGAAACCGACGTCGATTTTATGCCGATTGTCGGCGACTTAGCGCGAGGAATCACAAGAAGCCAGTACGAGTCGAGACAGGGAGAAATTGAACGCGAAACACGCGAGAAAGTTATTCGTCAAACGAGAGCGCGATTCGACAAGGAAGCAAACGAACGTTTCGACGCGGTCAACGCGAAACTCCGTGAAGGATTCTTCCGCAATATGTCGAACCTTGGTTTGTCGTTACGAACGCAGCGGTCGCGAACTACCGACGATTGGCTCCTTGCGTCGCTACGATTTGGAGCCGACTACGCGTTAGGATGTCAGGCGACGGAACCCTCTACGCTACCAGGCGCTTTCGCCGATATCAAAATCCACGAATCGGCAATAAACTCGTTTTTAACACAACTAGAATTTGCGGGCAAAACGTTCACGCCGCGTCAAGCGTTCGACTATATCGCCGATAGGATGAACAAACCGAAGCTGAAAGAAATCGAAATAGAAGAGTCGGAACTAAGCTTTACGTTCGCAAACGCGGATCCGATTACAGTTCGTTTCTTTGAAGATCGAATTTGTCTGGTTTTGAGATTTTCGAACCTCGCGCTCGGTCAGAAGAGTTGGGACGACGTCGAAGCGGAAATCGCGTATCGCCCGTCGCTCACTGAAGACGGAGCCCCGACTTTCGTCCGCGACGGTTCGATCGAACTCTATGGTCCCGCAAGCGTCATGGAACAGATTCCGATCAGGGCTGTCTTTGCAAAAATCTTCCCCGCTCAGAAATCGCTCGACCTTCGCGCCGAATTACTCAACCGCGACGAACGTTTCGCCGGACTTGCGCTCGGTCTTTGCCGCGTCTCTCGAGGGTGGTTTGCCATCTCGGTAGTTAAAGACGCCAACTTCCGACAGGAATTGGAGAAAACTTGGCTATAACGGATCGACGTCTCGATTTGAGGCCAATTCGTTTCAAATCGAGACGCGGTCGCCCCAAATTACAACCCGGAATAATCGAGGAAGAGGAATTTGCGATCTTCCGGATTGTCGACAAAGACCTTATGATGACTCGTTCCTTGATAGGCAAGTTCTCCCTCGCAATAGACGCAAAGGGTCGTCGACGGAACCGTTTTCCAAACTAAACCGTCAAGCGGAACGGTCGCAAAAACGAGCCCGCCGGGAATCTCCTTATAGTGCAACGAATCGAGCATGTTCATGTGAACGTAAAGATACTCGCCGTCGTAAAAAATCAAATTGAGTTTATTTCCGTCGGAAAGTTCGGAAACAACGCGATCGGCAAGTTCAAAACGTTCCAGAGGAGAGGGATAGCGCCCTTCGCGAGTCGCAAAGGCGTTTATCGTTTCGACGATATGGCATAGGACTCGTTCGCTGTCGGTTCCCCCTTCTTGGACGTAGACGTAGCGACCAAGCTTCGAACCGTTGAAAATCGTCCCGTTGTGAACGAGGGTCCACGCGCGTCCCGAAGCGTCCCGGCGCGTAAAAGGGTGGCAGTTCTCATATTCTAGACTGCCGACCGTCGCGTAGCGGATGTGCGCGAGGAGAACGCGTTCCGTAATCGGAGCGCGAAGACGATTCGAAAGATAACGGCTGTTCGCAGAATTCTCCGGCTCTTTCTCCAAGTGAACGTCGTCGCCGTCGAACGTCGCAAAGCCCCACCCGTTCGGATGTTCGTTCCCGTGAGCGAAAAATTTTCGGAGATATTCGTTGGCGGGAGTTTTCTGTTTAGCGCATATGGCAAATAATTCGCACATTACAAATATTCCTCCTGTTGACGTTTCGCCAACGCCAATCCTTTTTTCCAGAAACCGCCGAGAAAGTTTTTATAGACTTTATAACTATATCTGTTCTCTGGATTAAGGAATTTCGATTCTTCAAAACGTAGAATATCCTGAATCTCGCCGGACGCGTCCGCAAAGAATTTCTTCATTTGCTCGACGATTATTCTCCCGGCGTCCGCGATCGCGTACGCGCTGTCGTTCGGGAAGAGGATCTTCACAAGCCCCACGTCATATCGGGCCGCGTTTTTAAAGTTCTGGATCGCACGGGTCTGAGCTTTCGCGTCGAGCGAAAGAGACGGCGTGGACGCGAGAAAAATGAGAAACAACTGGGTGAAAATCACGTCTCGTACGTCGAGTCCAACGCGTATAAGAGGATTGAGGTCAAACATTCGCAGCTCAATATGATCGATTCCATCTCCGCAAAGACGTTCAAGGTTGTTAAGTCCTCGAGGTTTAAGACGTATCG
>CAMZHY010000423.1 GCA_947307005.1 uncultured Planctomycetaceae bacterium | reverse complement strand
TTTACCTCAATAGCGAACTCGACGTCTCCAAGAGCGTTACGATCGACGGTCTCGCCAACGACGTCGTTGGAATTACGCTCACGACCGCCGACGACGTCGTCGATCAGAGCGTAATCTACGTCAATTCGGGCGACCTCGTGATTAACGGTCTGACGATTACGAACCGCTACACCGAGCGCAGGAACCAAGGTCAGAGTCTGACCGTCGCGCAAGGCGGCGCCGTCTACGTCCGCGCCGGTTCGATCTCGCTTTACAACACGCTGATTACCGACTCCGCCGCGCAAAGCGGTTCGGCGATCTACGTCAACGAGACGAGCGACACGGCTACGGTCAACCTTGTGAACGTCACGATCGCGAGCAACATTGGTCTTACCGACAATCCGACGACCGGCGCGGCGATCTACAGCGAGAAGGGCGTCGTCAACTTCTGGAACGCGATCGTCGCCGCCAACAAGTTGGTCAACGGCGACGACGCGCAGGACGTCTTCAAGGGAGCCTCGGCGCAAACGACCGACACGATCTACGAGCGCGCTTCGACGTCCAGTACTGTGAACCAGTACGGAACGCGGCCGCTGACCCTTTACAACGGTCTCGTCGTCGAATACTACGGCAGCGAGCTGACTTACGAAGACGGAACCTTCTACTACTATTACGGAACGACCTATCCGGTCGCGGCGACGCTTACGGATGGGATGACCGTGACCGTTCCCACGGTCAGAACGCTGACCTACGGCGGCGACGGATGGTACGTCGGCGGAATCGGATACAGCTTGAGCCTGTCGTATGGCGACAAAGTCCAGTGGACTAACGGTCAAACGGGCGAGACGATTGATCTCTACTATGCGCGCAACGCGTTGCATCGAGGATCGACGATGGGTCCCGTCGTCACCTTCTCGGAGGGCGACACGCTTCAAATCAAAGCTGGCGCCGAGTATATCTACAACGAAGAATCGACGTCCTTCCTGCCCGTGATTGTCTCGCAGTCGAGCGGCTGGTATGGCGGCTATACGCTCAGCCAAGAGGTTCAGCTGCAATACGCGCAGCAGATTCTCCAGCAGTTGCAGAACGACGTTCAGTACAGGACGACGTACACGAAGAACGTCAACGGCGTCGAGGTCGCCTATCCGGTCTTGGACGCGACCGTTGAAATCTCGGGTTACAACGCCGACGTCTCCCGAAGACAGGGCGAAGGCTCCGAAGGAATGTTCGACGTCACCTTCACATACACGGCGAAGTACACCTACACGACGCTCGCCGGCGTGACGGTTCTCCACTCGGTCATCGGTCGTTCCGACTCGGTCGCGGCGATGGCGTCGGGCAACGTCTCCTTCATCGGTTCGGAAACGGAAGACCTTTCCGGCGTCGTCGCGGGCCTCTTCAACGATCTCGACAACGGCGACTTCACGCTGACGAACGAATCGATCGCGACGAACGCGGGCGACAACACGTACTTTAACCAAGGCACGATCAACGGCACGTTCGACTCGTTCGATATCCAAGGGAACAGGCGTATCTACTACACGACCGTGGATATGGGCGCGTTCGAAAACCAAGTCGCGAAGGACGTTCCGATAACTGGCGTCAACGGTCTGAGCGTTACGCTGACCGTAACGACGAAGGCGGACGTCGTCGATCCGACCGACGGCGTGACGTCGCTCCGCGAAGCGCTGCATATGGCGGACGTGCTCCATGAGCGCGGCTACGAAGATATTACGATCCAGTCGCAGCGCGCCTACGAGATCATTCTCGACGGCGAGCAGGGTTCGCTTGCGGTCAACTCGCCTCTCAAGTTCAACGCGAACGGGACGACGATCAACTGCGATCAGTCCGGTTGCGGTCTGGCGATTTCGACCGACGGCGAGGTCGTCCTCTCCAACCTCATTATCAACAACGGCGTGGGCACGAACGGCGCGGGCTTGAACATCACCGGCGGCGACGTGACGCTCTCCAACTGCTTGATCTATGAGTGCGCGGCGGTCGACTGCGGCGGCGCGATCTACATGGGATCGACCGGCGAGCTGAACCTGTACAACACGACGATCGCGTCGAGCGTCGCGGAGAACGGCGGCGGCGTTTACTCCGTCGCGGGTTCCACCGTGAACCTCTACAACTCGATTCTCGCGACGAACCGCGCCGCGAGGAAGGGCGAGCCGAACCGCGACGTCCTCTTCAAGGGCGACTTCAACGTCTACTACTCGATCGTTGGAAGCGCGGGAACGGAAGCGGACGCCGCGACCGTCAGCGCGCGCTCCGAAGCTTCGCAGATCGGCTACGGCGTCGACAATGCGATCGATCCGCTCTTCATCAACGCGACGGGCGGCAACTACCGCGTCTCCGCGACGTCGAGTCCCGCGAAGAACGCCGGAACGAGCGATTACGTCTATCCTCGCTCTCGCGACCTCGACGGCAACCAGCTTGCCTACGCGCCGTTCATCACGCTCGGCGCCTACCAGATCGGGCAGGAAGCGCCTTCGACGGTAGTTACGACGCTGGACGACATAGTCGACTCTACCGACGGTCTGATTTCGCTCCGCGAAGCGATTATGTACTCGGGCGACAACGTCGGCGGCGCGAGTTGCGGAAGCGTCGACAATAGCTCCTATAACGCTGAAAACGCGATGAACAATTCGGGCGTCTACAGCTTTAGGTACTATTCGCCGATCACGTTCGATCCAAGTTTGGCGGGCGGCACGATCAAACTTGACAGTCCGTTGCCGACGATGACTCCGTTTGGCGGGAACGGCAATCACAGCGTTTCCGACTACATGATCGACGCGTCGGCGGTCGCCGGACTCGGCGGCATAACGATCGACTGCTCCGAGATGACTTCGACCGGGGTGGGCGGCGGCGCCGTCTTCTCGCTGGTTGGCAGGGCCGATCCGTCGAACGACATTTACTTCCCCGTCCATCTCGACATTCGCAACGTCAAGATTGTCAACGTCCCGAGAACCGCGTTCAACGTCAATATGTACTCGATCCTGACGACGCACAACTGCCTTGTCGAGGGTAATATTGTGGTTGAAGACAATGATAGCGATCAGGGCGGGTTGGCTCACGTCTATAACTCGACGATCATCGGCGGCATGACGGTTGGCGGCGAGGCGTTCATCTACAACTCCGTCCTTACCGACGGCGTTTATATCCTCGACACGCAGAACGATCCGGGCTATCGCCAGGTCCACGCGTACAACTCGTTGCTGTTTGGCGTCGGCGGTTTGACGGGACGCTACACGGGCGTGAACACGCGTCAGGGCGGCGACATGAACGACCTGTTCGTCAACGCGGCTGCGGGCGATTACCGCTTGGCGGATCGTTCGTGGCTCATCAACACGGGCTCCAACGACTACCTGATGACGCTTGCGGCGACGCACGCGGATCCGGAAGTCGACGCGAACGGCAACATTCGCCTCTCGGACGGTACGGTCGACATTGGCTGCTACGAGCGCGCCGGCGTGATCGACGTTCCTTCGACGGTCGTGACGACCGCCGAGGACGTGGTCGATCTGACCGACGGTCTCATCTCGCTCCGCGAAGCGGTCGCGTACGCGGAACAGCGCGGCGACACGGTTACGTTCTCGTCGGAGGTCGCGGGCGAAACGATCAAGCTCGACGGTCCGATTACGCTCACGCGCAATATCGGCTTCA
>CAMZHY010000422.1 GCA_947307005.1 uncultured Planctomycetaceae bacterium | reverse complement strand
CTTAAAGAGATCGATCGAGCCGTCGGAGACGAAATAAGAACCGTTGACGACCATCGCTTCGTTTTCGCGGATCGCGCAATGGAAATTGGCGCGGTAGGTCGTCGTTTTTCCAAACCTACGAACATGCGCCGCGTCGGAAAAAAAGTAATGGTAACACGCGACGGGCGCCGCGACGACCAGCGCGATCGGAATAAGACAGCCAAGCCAAGATAAAACGGTCTTTTTATCTTTCTTGGACAATCGCGACTTTTGAAGATTGCCGGCGGTCGTTTTGGGATTATCGTATGTGCGCATGGCGCTGGACTCCAAGAGGGCGTCTAATGGTCGACATCCTATTGTATCACACGCGCCCGAGGAAAAAAACTCTTTTGATATTCGCAACGGCGATTTCAATGGTATCATTAGAAACATGCTTAAACGCGAATTCCATTGTTCGTTTTGATCGATTCTAAAATACAGACGCCGTCTGACGTCGCGTTCCCGAGATAACGCCGGGCGTCGAAGCGTCGCGGAACCCAAATCCGTTTCATGGAAAGAGAAAGGCGGGATAAGACCGTGAGAAAAACCAAAATCGTCTGCACTATCGGACCGGCGAGCGAAAGCCCGGAAATGATTGAAAAACTCTGCCGCGCCGGCATGAACGTCGCAAGACTCAATTTCTCTCACGGAACGCACGAAATTCACAAAAAGCGCATCGAGATTATCAAAGAAGTTCGCGAACGACTTCAGATTCCCGTCGCGATCCTGCTCGATACGAAAGGACCGGAGTTCAGAATCAAGACGTTTGCCGAAGGCAAGGTCGCGCTCAAGGCGGGCGCGCCGTTTACCTTCTACGGCAAAGACGCCGTCGGCGACGAAAAAGGCGTCGCCGTGAGTTTTGAAGGGTTGGCAAGCCACGTCGCGCCCGGCGACCATATTCTCGTCAACAACGGACTCATGGAATTCCTCGTCAAGGAAATCAACGGCGACGACGTCGTCTGCACGGCGCTCACCGACGGCGAACTGTCGAACCGCAAAAGCATGAACTTTCCCGGCAAGATTATGTGCTCCGAATATCTGAGCGCGCAAGACCGCGAAGATATCCTCTTCGGGATAAAAAACGACGTCGATTTCGTCGCCTGTTCCTTCGTCTCATGCCCAGAGGATCTCGTTGAAGTCAAAAACTTCATGGCGCAAAACAACGGCTCCGATATCGAACTCATCGCCAAGATCGAAAACCAGCCCGGAATCGACAATCTCGAAAGCATCTTCAAAGAATGCTCCGGCGTCATGATCGGCAGAGGCGACATGGGCGTGGAAATCGCGCCCGAAAGACTCCCCGCCGTCCAGAAGAAAATCATCGAAAAATGCCGACGGCTCGGCAAGAGGGTCATAACCGCGACGGAAATGCTCGAATCGATGATTACGTCGCCCCGACCGACCCGCGCCGAAGTCTCCGACGTCGCCAACGCCGTCTACGACGGGTCCTCCGCCGTTATGCTCTCCGGCGAAACCGCCGCCGGGAAATACCCCGAACAGGCGGTTAAAATGATGGCCGCGATTGCCGAAGCGACGGAAAAGGAAATCCATTACGAGGAACGCTTCCACAATTACTCTTTTCAGCTCAAAAACATCGTCGACTGCATCTCCCACGCCGTCTGCGGCATGGCGATCGACGTTGAAGCGAAGACGATCGTCGTCTGCTCCATGTCCGGCGTCTCCGTGCGAATGGTCTCGAGGTTCCGACCGCCCGTCAATATCGTCGGACTCACGACGAACGAAAAAGTCTATCGCCGTCTCGCGCTCTCATGGGGCGTAACCCCGGCGCTCTGCGAAAGATTCGATTCCTCGGACGTGCTCTTCTATTACGCCCAAAAAACCGCCGAAAAGATCATGAACCTCAAAAAGGGCGACAATCTCGTGATCGCCGGAGGAATGACACCCGGCGTCTCCGGTAGAACAAATCTCATCAAAATCGCCACAATCTAGCGGCGACGTCGCCGCTGACGGTAGCGCGCCTGAACGTCTGTGATTGTTAACGTTTCTCGGGCGCGCAACTCTAGGGCGTTGCATCCCAATTTCGCGCCGCGACGCGTTTTCTTAGACTTCGCGAACATGGCGCGAAGCTCTAGGTCGCCGCTCGTTGGCGGCGACGTCTGGGGCGGCGGCGCGCGGGCGCTGGTTTGGGTTTGGCTCTCACAATCGGATGACAAATCGGGATGATTTTGATAGTTTACGGTTAAATGCATTGCATTTATCAATACAATCGCGTATACTTTTCTTGAACAGGCGCGTCAAAAGATCAATTACAGTTAAGGAGACGACTCGATATGGCTAAAACAGCAAATTTATACGCAAGAATAGAGCCTGACGTAAAGGAACGCGCGGAAAGCATTCTCGCCGCGTTAGGAATTCCCGTTTCAAACGCTATCAGTATGTTTTATAAGCAGATCATTTTTCAGAGAGGTCTTCCTTTTGCGGTAAAAATGCCTGCGGCAAAACCGCTTGACGCAAACGCGCTGTCCGACTCCCAGATGGACGAGGAACTTGAAAAAGGATTTGCCGATATGCAGGCTGGACGAACAAAGTCTGCAAAAACCGCTTTCGCCGATATCCGAAAGGACTACGGTCTATGATATTCGACGTTCAGATTTCCGAACAGGCTGATAAGGATTTAAGAGACATTTACGAGTATATTGCCTTTGAATTGTTGGCGCCGGAAAATGCGGCGAGACAGTTAGAACGGCTGGAGAACGCTATCGACAAACTTGGCGCCATGCCTGAGAAATATCAAAGATATGAAAGAGAACCTTGGTTTAGCAGAGGACTTAGGGTATTCTCGGTCGATAACTTTCTTGTGTTCTATATTCCGAAGATGGACGCAAAAATTGCGACGGTCATCCGCGTGATGTACGGGGGAAGAGACGTCGACAAAGAATTAGAGCGCCATACTTGTTATGAGGAATGAGGTTTGAGAGGACAAACGGAGGCGGCGCGTTCCTCTCCAGAATCTGGAGATCGGAGCGCGTGACGTCACAGGCGGGTCTTTTCTGCAAACAACGAAGGGGGCGATTTCTCACGTCGGACACGAAATAGGAACTATCGAGAATTGTCGCGTCGTCGTCGTCCCAAATCTATGAATCAGAACTTTCGAACAAATAGATACAAACACACACGAAGAACGCCAATATCAGAATCCAGCCCCCCTCCTATCTTCATCAGCGGTAGTTCACAGGAAGTCGTCGCGTTTCATAGCGTCTCCTTCTGGAATGGTTCGCAGTCTAGACAAAACTACAGGTCGTCGAGGAAACGACAAACAGATCAAGCGCGCGGGAGTGCGAATACTAGGTTCCAGCGGCTTACCGCCGGCGCGGGGCGAGGGGCTTGAGGTCGCGGGTTACGAAGCTTGAGACTTTGATCGGGCCGCGTTCTTCGTCGATTCGATAGAAATCGACGCCCGCCCAGACTTCAGCCTTCTGCATTTGTCTACCTTTAAAATAGCAATCCTTAAAGGCGTAAGAGACTAGCAGTTCGGAGCCGTTGACCGAATAATGCAGCGTAGGAACGGCGTCGGTCCAGTCGTAGAAATTGTCGTACCCGTAATCTTTAACAAAACTTTCGACTATGTTGTTCTTATAGTAGTCGAGAACGAGCGACGTCGTCTCGGGGGCGCCCGA
>CAMZHY010000421.1 GCA_947307005.1 uncultured Planctomycetaceae bacterium | reverse complement strand
GGAAGCGCTCAAGGGAAATAGCTTCGCGGAAGTCATAGGCAACGCGCCGCGCAAGAGCGTTTTTTAGCGTCGTTCCGTTACGACAACGAACAAAGGATAATCTATCATGGCAATTACGTCTCTCGATCTCAATAACCAGCGCATCGACCTTTCGGACGTTCTCTCGTGGCGCATCGCGCAGAGTCCGCGCTTTATTCAGCTTTTCAATTCCGCTCCGAGCGGCGCGGAAGGCGTTCCCGCGTCCGGATTCGCGACGGCGACGGAACACAAGTGGCTGGAGGGAATCGAAACGCCGAAGACGAAGGCGTTCACGGCGTACGCGTACGCGGACGGGGCGGGCGCGTTCACGGTGGCGAGTTCCGCAGGCTGGCAGGCTGGCGACCTCTTCCACATTCTCGGGGACACGGCGGTCTTGCGCGTTGCGAGCGTTACGACGACGACGATCGTTCCCGAGCTTGTCGCGGCGAACGGTTCGAGCCTTGCGCTGTCGAGTTATACGGCGGCGAACGGCGGAACGCTGATCTTTGACTCGCGTCCGATTCAGGAAGGGTCGACGCAAGGAGAAGATATGTTCCTCCAAAGCGGAGTCGAGTCGAATTATACGCAAATTTTCCGCGCGGACGTCGCGCTCACGGGGACGGCGACTGCGGTGGGACAGTACGGTAACGAGAACAACGTCGAGCGACAGTTGGAATACGCGACGGACGCGATCATCCGGCGCATGAACGCGGCGCTCCTTTTCGGGGCGAAGACGCAGCGCACGGCGACGGTTCCCGGCGCGCTCGGCGGACTGTACTATTTCGGTTGTCAGACCGGCGGATTGAGTCTGGCGCAGGTCTCGACTCCGGCGTTGAGCATGTCGGCTCTCAACCAGGCGGCGCAGCTGATCACGGAAGCGGGCGGGATTCCCGACCTGATTCTCTGCGGCACGGGACAAGGGCAAGTGATCTCGACGTTCATGAAATCGCAGGTTCAGATCGCGCAAGCGGAGCAGACGGTCGGACGGTACGTTACGCAGTTCGTAACGTCCGCAGGCGGAAACATCCTCCGCGTCTTCATTGACCCCGCGGTTCCGGACACGGACGTTTGGGTGTGCGATTCTCGCGGTTTCGCGCTCTTGCCGCTGAGCGGGCGCGCGCTCCATACGGAACCGGCGACGACGCCGGGCACGGACGGGGTTCGCGCAATGATCCTTGGCGAATACACGGCGGAATTTAAGAACGCGAAACAGTCCTTGTGCCGTATTTCCGGCTTGCAAGGGAGCGCGGCGACGTTGGCGGCGCTTGGCTAGTGGAGCGAAAGGAGAACGCCGAAATGAGCGAAATCAAGATACTAGCGCGCCGTTCAAGTTGCTTCGAACGCGCGATCATTTTCAAAGTGAACGGCGTAACGAAAGAGGTCTCCGCGCCCTTCACGTCGGCGACGTTCGACGAACTCGAAAGTCGAATCCAGCGCGAATACGGAGACGACGCGTTAGCGAAGCGGGAGTCGGATGAGTCCAAGGAACCGTCGAAGCCTGCGCCGGAGAAACCGACGACGGGCAAACGAGCGAAGAAAGCTGAGGTCAAGAGCAATGAAAAAGACGCTAACTGATCGCGCGCTTGCGATCTTCAACGCGATTCTCGGCGAGGGCGAGGTCTTCGCCGTCCATAACGGGGAGAACGTTCGATTGAAGACGGTCGCGCTCACGGACGGGAAGCTCGCGGGGATAATCGCGGGCAATTCCGGCGGGGTGAAGACGATCGACATTACCGACGATCGCGTTTTGCGGGTAACGACTGAGATCATCATCGACCCGGACGACGAGTCTGCGATCGATCAGGAATAGGGCGTTTCGCGCGCCTCAATTGCGTAAATAGAACGCGCTTTAAGGAGAAGAAATGACATTGCGCCCAACCGTTGACGCGTCGTATGCGGACGCTTACTTTGGCGCGCGTTTGCGTTCCGAGAGTTGGCGAGCCGCCGATAGCGATTCGAAGTCGCAAGCGCTGACGCAAGCGTCGTTTCTCATCTCCGGCGCGTTCGATTTTAGTGAAGCGGCGTATGAGATCGACCCGACGACGGAGACGATCGTTTGGGAGCCTAGAATATGCGCGGCGGTCTGCGAAGAGGCGTTGTGGTTGCTCGATCATGACCCGTCGGAACTTCCCTCCGCGTTGTTCCAAGGGGTGGTGAGCGCCAGCGCGGGCGCGGTCTCAGCGACGTTCGACAGATCGTTCGTTCTGCCGTGGATTGCTCCAGTGGTCAAGACGCTCGTCGGCGACCTTGCGAGTTTTAACGACCCGGACGACGAATCGCACGTGAAATCGACCCTCCTTCAACTCTGAGGTCGCGACGATGGGAATTTTAGACTCGACGTTCGCAGGCAGAAACGGACTCGTCGCAACGCTCCATGAAACGCTCGGCGGAAGAGCGGTCGTCAAGATCGCGAGCTTTCGCAAGGAGGAACGAACTGGGGCGATCGAACGATTCTACGCGAGTTACGCAGTCCCGTTCGTGCCCTCGTCGGCGACGGCGCGCAAGGTCGACCTGAGCGCGCCGGGCGCGACTCGGAGCGATATTCGCGAGAGCGCGTCGACGCTGGCGGGCACGATACCGGTCGCGTCCTTAGAGGTCGAACCGCGCGCTGAGCGCGATTTGATCGTTTATCAAGGCGCGGAATATCAGATCGTCGCGGTCGACGTATTGAGCGTCGGCGACTTGCCGGTTCAGTACTCCATAACGGCGGAAAGGGCGTAGATCATGGCGGATTCTTTCGACGAGTTCAAGCGGGGCTTGCAGGACTTCCGATCGCTTGCGGAGCGTGAGGCGACGCGGCGTTTGCGGCGTGTTTCTCTGAAGGCGTTGGAGCTTATCGTCGTGGGCACGCCGGTCTTGACGGGCTGCTGTCGCGGGAACTGGCTTGTTTCGATGGGAACGCCGAGCCGCATTTACGACGCGAGGAAGAAGGACGCGAACGGCGGCGCGACGATTTCAGTTGGAGCGTCGGTGATCGAGAGCGCGACGTTGGGGGTGGACGTAATCATCGAGAACTCCTGCCCATACGCGATACGACTTGAAAACGGTTGGTCGCGTCAGAAACCGCCGGGTTCGATGATCCGCGAGCCGCTCATGAAGCTGAAGCAAGCGATAGAAAAAGGCGCGATGTAATATGACTGATCGCTCCATATTGGCATGGCTCGCGTCGGTAGCGGGACGCGAGGCTCCGGAGGCTCCGATCGCCTTCCCGAACGAGCCGACAAGCGCGTCGTTTGAGAGCGCGCCGGTCGCGCTGGAGGTCTTTTGTTCAGGACGCGAGTATTACCGGGACACGGAAGACGGAACGGTCGCGAACGCGATCGGGTCGGTTGTTCTCAACGGCGACCAGAACGCAGGCGCGGCGCGACTCGACGAACTCGCTGAGCGTCTGACGCGCGCGTTCGCTCCTTCGGCGGGCTTTTCAACGCGTGCAGAGACAGGGACGACGGCGCGCGTCTATTCAACGCGGGTCGAGCGTTCGGAGAGCGGACTCTACAACCGCAAATACAAAATCACGATTTTCGTAACCTTAGACATTTACGAGGACAAAGAATGACGGCGACAAACCTTTGGGCTGAGTCTGGAATCGTGCGTAAAAATCTTAGATCGGAAGAGCGTCGTGTAGGGAAAGAGTGTTCGATATCGTGTAGAT
>CAMZHY010000420.1 GCA_947307005.1 uncultured Planctomycetaceae bacterium | reverse complement strand
TTCGCGAAGAAGTCGTCGCCCTCGTTCGACGACACTCGACGCCGCTGCATTTCTTAGACCGTCCCGATCCGCTGCGACGCGTCGTTGAATTCTCAATGCTCGGCGTCAACGAGGAACTTGCGACGCTGTGCGAAGCGGACGCTCGCGGACGAATCGGCGGCGATCTTGACGTTTCGCTTGAAAACGTCGAAATCTTCCGTCTCTTTGCCGAGGAGAACGGGGTCTTAAAACAAGCGTTTCCCTTTGCGTCAAAACGCTCGGCGTTCGGTTACTTTTCGGAAAGACTCAACCACCCGGCGGAAATTCTCTACGACGATTCATGGGGCGAAGTCGTTATCCTTTCGGGGCTTCCCGCCTCGGGAAAAGACGAGTACGCGCGACGACGACTCCCCGAGCTTCCGGTCGTCTCCCTCGACGACTGGCGAAAACGTTTAAAAGTCGGTTGGACGGGAGATCAAAACGCCGTCGCGGAAGCCGCCCATAGGGAAGCCGTCGAGTATTTGCGACGGAAGACGCCTTTCGTATGGAACGCGACCTTTTTACGTAAAGATTTCCGCGACGCCGCCGTTCGCCTTTGCGTCAATTACGGCGCGCGAGTTCGAATCGTTTGGCTAGAAGCGTCCTTGAAAGAACTGCGGCGGCGCAACGCGAAGCGCGAGGCGCCCGTCGCCGACTCCGCTTACGATAAACTCATGTCGCGAATGGAGCCGCCGACCTGCCTCGAAGCGGACGAGTTTGAAATCGCGGAAAACGACTTGACTCCGTAAAAACGCGACGAAACCGCCCGTCGATAAAACGTCGCCGCGCTTGCGGACGAAAAAAGCCCGTTTTACAATGGTAGAATCAACGCGAAACGTTTTTACGTCCTCTTTCGCACGGCGATCCAAGCGCCTGGCGATTGGCGTCCGCAGGTCGTTTAATTATTTGGAGCCGCCCATGACGTCGGAGTCCTCTTCGCCCTCCCCTGAAAAATTTTCCGTGGAAACGGTAGCGCTTCGAATCGTCGATACCGCGCTCAAATACGATCAGAGATTCGCCGTTACGCTAAAGACGTGCAAATCATTAATCGAGAGCGAATGGTCCGCATTTATGGCGTTTGCGAATCGCGCAAACCGTCTTTCCGAACTTTGTTTCACGACGGATTTTTATGGAACCCCGATTCATCGTTATTTTGCAAAGAACGGTTTAATCGAAACGAATTCGTCGGCGGACGGATTTTCGACCCGCGAAATTGGGGATATTGAACGTCGGGTTGAACGGGATTTCTGGCTCGTCGACCGTCTTAAAAAACTCGCGTTGGACTACGAAAGAACGCAGGATCGCTCTAAAGACGCCTCCCCCGCTCTAATAGACATGTTCGTCCATGAAGCCGTTTATTCTCTCGTCCGAGCAATCGAGCGTCATTCTTGAGGAAAAGCGTCAAAGCGGGGTCCGTCTTTTTAACCGTGAACCGCGATCTCTTCCCGCTGGCGAGGCGGACTTGACCGCTAAATCGCGCCAGACGCTGCGACAACCGAACGCCGTCGGACGTCAAGACAAATCCTTAATTTAACGAGTCTATTTCTTGGCAGAATCTCGTTCAAAAATTTTTTCTCAAAAGTTGTAAATACGGAGCGTATTTTTAAATAAAAGCGTTGAAATACGTGAAAATTTTGCTAGAATGACGCTTTGCGTCAGGGAGGGGGCTTTTCGCTTTACGCCAGTTTTCCTTCGGGCGTCCGTCATTTTATAAACGATACTTTTGGCGCGCATTCGCGCGTTTTATTAAACAAGAGGAAATTGATTCGATGAAAAAGAATTTGATCGCCGCTCTTTTTACAAGAACCGTTTCGCGCCGCGACGCCGCCCGAACGGCGCCGAAGTTTTCCATCTTACGAGCCGAACCCCTTGAATCGCGCGAGTTGCTTTCCGCGACCGATCCCACCCTGCTCTTTTCCGCCCAAGATTGCGTTGCGGCGCAAGGCTATGCCGCCGAAGGCGCGATCGACCTATCCGACCTCGAACCGCCGACGTCCAGCGCCGTCGCTTCCAATACTTGGACCGTTTCTTCCACCGCCGACGACGTTTCCGTCGCGGGGACTCTGCGTTACGCGCTCGCCAACGCGGAAAGCGGCGATACGATTACTTTCGACAGTTCGCTCCAAGGGCAAACGATCGCGCTCGATTCGACGCTCGGGCCGCTTTCGCCAAATCAGTCGATTACGATCGACGCGTCGAATCTCTGGAATACGACGGACTCCGCGCCGGGGCTGACGATTAGCGGTCAGAATGCGACGGGAATACTACGCGTCGAAGGAGACTTCAACGTTGAAATTGATGGGATAACGTTTGCAAACGCCTATTCGAACACATCCGGCGGCGCTATTCTCAATTATGGCGCGACGTTGTCGCTCGACAATTGCGTGTTCCGCGACAACGCGTCGCAAGGCGGCGCCGGAGGAGGAGTGGGGACTTATACCGGCGCGACGACGCTTACTAATTGCGTCGTTACGAACAATACCGCGCGCATGTACGGCGGCGGATTATGGGTCAGCGAAGGCGCCATGACCCTTGTTAATTGCTCCGTAACGAACAACGCCGCAGGCGACGGCGGCAACGGCTGCGGCGGAGGCGTTTTCAGTAGATATTCGACGTTGTCGCTCGACAATTGCGTGATCAGCGGCAACGAAACGAGAAGTCAAGGTCAAGGCGGCGGAATATGGACTTCCGATGGCGAAACGACGCTTGTCAACTGCTCCGTAACGAACAATACGTCTAGGGACCTCGACGGCGGCGGTCTTTACGTCTGGAAAAACGCCTCGCTCACCGCGACGAACTGTCTCATCGCTGGAAACGAAGCGTATATGCGGGGCGGCGGGATGTTGGTCATCCAGGGAAAGGCGACTCTCTATAACTGCTCAGTCTCCGGCAATACGGCGCACGTCGGCGCCGGCGTCGCTACGGACAGCGCCGTCTTCCACTCGTATAACGCGATTATCGCAAGAAATAGCGCGACGTCAGGCGCGGATTATGACTTCGACTTGGTGAACTCCAGCGCCAACGCGTACAATACGCTGTCGACCTTCTCCAACTGGACGACCGGCAAGAGGAACTTAACCTACGACGCAGCCAGCCCGCTCTTCACCGACGCGACGAACGGCGACTTTTCGCTCGCGGAAAATTCTCAGGCGATCAATAGAGGGAAAAATCAGTATGTGGCGACGAGTTTCGACCTAGCGGGAAACGCTCGCATCCTCGGCGGATTGGTCGACCTCGGCGCTTATGAATACCAGCTCGTTCCGAATCCGGATCAGGAACCGTATTCGACGGTCGTCACGACGGCGCTCGACGTCGCCGATTCCACCGACGGACTGATTTCGCTCCGCGAAGCGCTCGTCTACGCGGATTCTGAGGATACGATTACGTTCGCCCCGAGCCTTGCGGGAGAGACGATTACCCTCGACTCGCAGATTAGCGTCGACAAATCGATCGCGATCGACGCGTCCGCGCTATGGGATTCGGAGAACGACGCGCCGGGATTGACGATCAGCGGAAACGGCGCGACGCGTCTCTTTGAAGTCGTCGCCGGAACGGAGGCGGCTCCCGTCGCGTTCAAAAGTTTGGCCTTTGCCGACGGTTATCATTCGGACGTCGGCGGCGCAATAAAGCAGACGTCCGGGCGCATGACGATCGAGAAC
>CAMZHY010000419.1 GCA_947307005.1 uncultured Planctomycetaceae bacterium | reverse complement strand
GAAGGCGTCATCCGAGGTTTTTTCCAAAAAAGCGCCCTAGAAGCGTCTTTTTGGCTAATCATACGTCGTTTACTGAACGATGATGATTATTGGAGAAAAAACGTTATTGCCTAGCAATCCAGTATTGACGGATTCGTAGGAAATAACGAAGATTCGAGAACGGATCTCGAATCTTGAACCGCGAGGTTCCGTCAGCGACGAAACGTAGCGGTTCGCTGGGAATCACACAAGGTTTTCGATGGAGCAAGTCGCCAACAATTCGGAGCAAGGTTCAGGTCGGACGCGCGGCGACGGATCGCCGCTGATTTTCGACTCTCGCGACGAAAGGACGATTTTTTTCACTGATAATTTTCTTCCGGAGAATCTGGGAGGTCAGGGATGACTATTGGCGCCACTCGTAACAAAATGCGTAAATCTACGAGTCTCGAAAGGAGTATCGTGTTGGAACCTACCAAAAAGATTCAGACTGGTTTGTTGGCGGTCGCCCTGGGCTTAGGCTCGGCGGCTCTAACGCTCGGCGTCTCGCCCGGCGTCTTCGCACAAACCCCGGTCGCCGGCGTCGCTGTCAACGGCGCGGCGAGCTCCGTGTCCTATCCTTCGCTTGCGCGCAGCCAGGAGCTGCTCCTTAAGGCTCGCCGTTCTCTTATGAGTCGCGACGTCGCGTCCGCGACCCGTTACGCGAACGAAGCCAAAGCGCTCAACGCGGCTTATACGTCCGCAAGCGACCGACCGGAGTACGTTTTCCCGTTAATCGAACAGTACAAGCGGATCGTCGACGCGGCGAACGCGCAGGGAATGACCGAATCGGTCAAGCGCGACCTCGCTAAGAATTACCTCGAGCAAGCGGAAGCGCTGCGTCGTTGCCAGGACTTGGATTCCGCCGACGCGCTCGTCGCCGAGGCTCGTAATCTTAACGTGTCCTTCGACGTCGCGACCGTCAATCGCAAGATGGACGTCGAATCCGTCGCCGCTCGTATCTCGGACGATCGTCTCGCTTCCAGCGCGTCGCAGACGTTGCAGTCCGCGCCGCTCGCGGGACTGTCGGAAGCCACGAAACGTCAGGTTGCGGCGATTCAGTCGCAGCTTCAGGAAGCGCGAGCGCTCGCCGCCAACGGCCAGACCGAACGCGCCGAAGCGATGGTTCGCGACATGCAGAAGCTCGGCGTTCCTGAGAACGCGTTCGCCGGCGGCGATTCTCCCGAAGCGTTCCTCCGCGACGTCGCTGTCAAACGCTCGCAGTCGAACGGAGTCGTTCAGGTTCAGGCGACCGTTCCGGGCGTCTCCCAGGGCGAAAGCGCCGGATACCTCTACGTCCAAGAAGCGGACGAAGCCGCCGCGAAGGGCAACGCGAGCCTCGCGCTCACGAACTACCGCGACGCGCTCCGTTACTCGTCCGAGCTTGATCAGGCGACGATTCGCCACATCAACGACTCGATCGCCAAGCTGAACAATCCGGTCGCGAGCATGCCGGACGTCGCCGTCTCTGCGACGGGCGTCAACCTCGCTCAGTCTCCGGAAGCGGTTCAGGGCGAAATCGCCTCCTTCATCGCGAAGCAGAATCAGGTTCGCGAATCGCAGCCGAAAGAAGCGCTCGCCGATCTCAAGCAGCTCCGTACGGAAATTGAGAACTCGCAGCTTGACGCTTCGCTCAAGGCTCACTTCTCCTACACGGTCGACGCCGCGATCGGCGACACGGAACGCTTCATCGACGCCAACGGCGCCCGCATCGCTGCGGAAACGCGCAACAAGGACGTTGACGAATACATCCGTCAGAAGCGCCAGAACGAACTCGACATGCAGAATCGTCTGCACGAGGATACGGAGAAGTTCAACGATCTCATGGAAGAAGGTCGTTACGAAGAAGCGCTCATCCTCGCGAAGAAGTGCCGCGATTACTCTCACAACGACGTCGTCGCGCTTCAGATGATCCAGAAGGCGCAGTTCGGCGGTCAGGTCGCGTTCAACGAAAACCTTAAGGAAATGAAGAACGAGCGAAACCTCAAGAGCTTCAACGACGTTGAAAGCGCCGCGATGTCCCTCGTGGACGACGCGAATCCGCTTGTCTTCGATAAGAAGGTCTGGGACCGCGCCAAGGGTCGCGCCAGCGTCAATCCTAGCGAAACCCGCTCGGAAGCCGATCTCGAGATTCTTCGCAAGCTCGAGATGCCGATCACGATGCCCTTCGAGCAGCCGATGCCGCTCGACACCGTCGTCGACTTCATTCGTCAGAACGCCGGAATCAACATCATGGTTGACGAGGCCGCTCTCGCCGAATCCGGCGCGACTTCCGACGTCAACGTCGTGACCAACCTCCAGAACATCTCGCTCAAGAACTACCTCAAGCACGTCTTGGCGCCCTATAACCTCTCGTACATCGTCGAAGACGAAGTCCTGACGATTACCGGCGCGAACAAGCGTTCCGGCAAGGCGATCACCAAGTACTATCCCGTCGCGGACCTTGTCATCGGCGTTCCCGATTTCAACAACACGGTCGCTCCGCTCTCCTTGGAAGCGAGCTACAACCGCGCTTACCAGCAGGCCGCCAACCGCGGCGTCCGCGGATCCGGCGCGACGATCTCGGGCCTTAGCTCGAACGTCTTCGGCGGTAATTCGACCCTGCTCTCCCCGAACATCGCGGCTCAGATTCAAGCCAGCGGCGCCAACGCCCCGATCTCGACCGGTCAAGGCGGCGGCATGAACGATCCGTCGGAACTGATCAACCTCATCACGTCCGTCGTCGATCCTGAAAGCTGGGAAACGCTTGACTCCGAACCTCAGTTCTTCACCCTCAACAACACGCTCGCGATTCGCCAGACCGAAGAGAACCACGAAGAAATTCGCGAACTCCTCGAGAAGCTCCGCGCGCTCAACGACCTCCAGGTCGCCGTTGAAGTCCGATTCATCACGATCAGCGACGAATACTTCGAGAAGATCGGCGTCAACATGAACCTCTCCTTCAAGGCGTCCGACGCCGCGAGCGCCGACGTCGACGACGACGACTTGCTGACCCCCACCCGCAAAGGCGTCTACGGTATCTACGACGGCAGCGCCACCGGCAAGCCGTTCACCGACAACCTGAACGTCAACTTCTCGCAGAACAGCTACGGCCTCGCTATCCCGCAGTTCGGCAACTACGACCCCTCCGTCGGCGCCCAGCTCGGCTTCGCGATCCTCAGCGACATCGAATCCTACTTCTTCGTCTCCGCTGCGGAATCCGACTCCCGAACCAACGTCCTGCAGGCTCCTAAGGTCACCATGTTCAACGGCCAAACCGCGAGCATCAGCGACCAAACGCAAGTCCCGTACGTCAGCACGGTTATCCCGGTCGTCGGCGACTTCGCCGTCGCCCAGCAGCCGGTCATCACGATCGTCAACGAAGGTCAGTTCATGACCGTTCAAGCGACCGCCTCGCCTGACCGCAAGTACGTCCGCATGACCGTCGTCCCGTTCTTCTGCAAGATCACCGACAACGATCGTACCTTCAAGTTCGAAGGCACCGACTCGGTCGCGACGAACAACACCACCGCCAGCAAAGGCAGCAGCTTGCTCGAAAGCATCACCGACGAACGCACGACGAACAACAACGCCGAGGTCGTCAGCCAAGGCACCACCATCCAAGAGCCCGTTACCTCCAGCTTCTCCGTCTACACGACGGTCAACGTTCCTGACGGCGGCACCGCGCTCCTCGGC
>CAMZHY010000418.1 GCA_947307005.1 uncultured Planctomycetaceae bacterium | reverse complement strand
TCGAAGAGTCCGAGATCGAAGATTCCCTCGATTTGATCGCCGCGAGTCTTCTCGAGCTTGAGTAACGCATAGAGGGGAAACGGTTTCTTGCGCGTCGTCCGCCGACGAACGACCGACGGCTCGCGCGGGACTTCTCCCCTTCCATCGCGGCAAAGGCGCGAATTTCAAAGCGTTGTCGTTTTTTGAAATTCGCGCTTTTTTATAAGCGGTTTAGCTGACGTCGCGTCTTTAAGAGCGGGGGTATCCGTTTAATGAAACTTTTTTCAAAGCGCAATGTTCTATTGGCGTCGGTCGTCTTTTTCGTTTCATTTGTCGCCTATTGCACGAAAAGCGTCCACGACTCTAAAGAGTTTTTTCGTCCGATAATTCTCAACCAGATTAGATACAATAATTTACGGCGTTTTTCCGAAGTCCCGGAGATTCTGCCCGAAGACGTCGTCGATTCCTCGGGCGATCCCATTTTGAGCTGGCGCGTCGTCTACGCCCTCGCCGTTAATAGAGAGACCGACGATTGGAATCCGGAACCTCCGTTAAATCTGTCGAAGCCATGGTATGACGACGACAATTTGAAGGCGGCAAAAAACAAGCCCTATTACTTTTTCTTCCCCTTTTCCTCCCCGGGCGAACTCCAAAAGGGACGCGAAGAAACGACCTGCGTGGTGAGAATCAAAGAAATCCACGAAAGAATCAAACGGGGCGAATTGACCGAGCAGGAAAAAAAGAAAGCCTATCTCGTTCTTCTGGACAAGGGCGACTCCTTCTGTTGGACCCGACCTTACGACGTTTCATGGAAGGATTTAGCGTCGGGTAAGGTCAAACTTATCAACGATCCGATCATATACATGAACGCCGGAGGAGAGGTTCGATCTCTAGAAGAAACGCCTCAAACCACCGAAGAATGGCAAGATTTCTGCGGTCCAGCAGACGATCGTTAAACTCCAGCGGCAACGCGCCGTCGTTGCCTCCGGGTTCGCGCTACCGCGCTACCGGTTCGGTTTCCGCTCCCGCCGGTCTCTTTCCGAACACGCGAGCGCTTAGTTCATAGGGCTAGACGTCCGCGCCAACGAGCGCGGACCTAGAGTTTTCGGTCGCGACCGCGCGACGGCGGGTTCGAACTGCCGCTCGTTTGAGTATTTCCGCCTCCCGTTGATCGGCTTGCGAACACGCGCCGCTCAGTTTACTCGCGCTAGACGCCCGCGCTCAAGCGTTATTACGCGCCATGAGGCGAATATTGCGGTCCAGCGCGCTTGCGCTGGCGCCGATTAGCGCTGGTCGAGCCATTCGGCGTATTTCGGGTCGACCCAAGAGACGTCGTCGAGAAGCTCCCCGAGCGGATCGACGTCCTCCTGCGAGAAACCGAGATAGTTATGCCGCCGCCAGCCTTCCGCGTATTCGTATTTTCCGGAGACTTTCCCGACGAGCGCGGAGTTCTTGCACATCGATTCGATATACGCGCTGTAGCCCTGCGACGCGTCGAGCCACGCGCCTTGACTGACGTGACATGCCAGCATCGCGCGCTTGCGATCCATCACGGACGTTATGTCGACGTAACGTTCCGAAAGGACGAGTTTACGCATCATGTCGCGGCTTCCGTGCGGCGCCCCGTGATAGACGACGACGTCCTTGAAGGTCGCGGGGGTCGGCGGCTCGACGGGCGCGTTCGGCATGCATCGGCAGAACGCCGCCGTGTAGACGAGTCGAACCGCGTTCTGATGATCTTCCATATAGTCCGACGGAGACTGGCAGAGGACGATATCGGGGTTGACCTCGCGCACAATTGCGGTCAGGCGCATGAGAATCCTGTGGGAGTACGTAACCTCAAGATCGTCGACGAGCGACTCGTGATAACGCGCGCCGAGGAGTTCGGCGGCGCTCCGCGCTTCGTCGCGGCGCGTTCGAATGAGTTCTTCCCGGCGGATCGTCTCGGACCCCCACGATCCGTTCGCGATCGTCATGTAATGAATCTCGCAACCCCGATCTTTGAGAAGCAGCAGGGTTCCCGCCATGGTGAACTCAATGTCGTCCGGATGACAGCCAATTGCGAAAACGATTTTCTTTTCGGCGCTCATTATTTCTCCTATGACAATCTTTTGCGCGCGGCGGTTATTAGCAAGACGCCGACGGGGATAGAACCCGTCGGCGCGTCGTTGTTTTACGTTGGGCAAGCGTCAGCGTTCCGGGAAATCGGAGTCCTGCGCGTACTGCTCGTGCGGATCGTAGGGGCAGAACTGAGTCGCGATCAACTTCGACAGCTTGACGATAAAGAGTCTCTGGAAGTCGATTTCGTCGTAATCGGAGGTCGGCACCGGGGTCGGCGGGTAGGTGAACTGCGGGAGCGACTCGCGGAACATCGTCTCCTGCTTGTCGACGTCGACGAGCCGAACGACAACTTTTGCGGAACCTTGATAGAACTGCGTCGAATGGCGCGTCTCAAAGGAGTCGATTTCGACGCCGATTACATAGTCCGCGCCGAGCTTCGCGCCCATCTTCTCGAAACTCGTCGCGTTGAACTCCTCTTCGTCGAACATTTCTTCGACTTTCGTGAAGGGAATCCATTCGAGCTTCTTCTTCTTCTTGTCTTTGAGATTGTTCGAAACGACGTACGTTATGCCCGTCGCAAGGTCCGCGTTCGGGTTGGCGGAGCCGAAAAGATTCAAATTGGAGCGGCAAATCACGACGATTTTCGACTCCTTTTTGATCTCTTTGACCTCGTTCTGATGAATCGCCGGCGAGTCGGTTCCATAGATCAGATAATAGGGCATCATGAACATGCCGGCGCACCCCGTGACGCCTAGAAGCGTCGCCGACGAGAGCGCGACAAGGACGAGCGTCAGTAATTTACTTCGCGCGTTGGTCATGTTTCCGTCCTGTTTCAAACGTCGTATTCTCATTCCAAGGACGCCGCTCAATACGGCGTTCCCTATTCTGACTAT
Source organism: uncultured Planctomycetaceae bacterium (assembly GCA_947307005.1). Taxonomy (GTDB): domain Bacteria; phylum Planctomycetota; class Planctomycetia; order Pirellulales; family Thermoguttaceae; genus RUG369. The sequence continues at coordinate 758 of CAMZHY010000418.1, read as the reverse complement.
CGACCGTTTAGACGGAAACTTTATAAAATTCAGCAAAATCGTTAGAATCGTTTTAGAATCGTCGCTAGGCGACCGGGCGTCGCGGCGCGGGGCGTCAAGAAAAAAGAAAAGGCGCTCTCGCGTCGAGGGCGCCTATTTTTACGAACGCGACGAATCGCGCGCCTTGGCTACCGTCTCCCGGCGAGCGCGTCGACGAACTGGTCGGAAGAGAATCGCGCGGGGAAGAAGGCGACGTAATTCGCGATCGCAAAGTTCAGCGCGACGACGTGATCGACGAACAGAAGCGCCGACTCGCGCTTCTTCTGAAGGGACGCGACGAGCAGCTCGACGTTCGACGCCGAGACGGCGTCGGCGTTCACATTGAGGAGCTGTCCGGGCGAATCGAGCGTCGCGCCGTACTCTTGAACAGATTTAATGCGCGCCCGAACGAGTTCCGCATTTCGGAACGAGCGCAGGTCGGCGTATCCTGGAAGACTCGGATTGAACGCCGCGTCGCAGAATGGAAGCGTCGCGGGGACCGGGAGGGCGGCGCTTGCGGAGGAGAGCCCCCTAAAGCCGAGGAGTTCGGTCTGCGCGGCGCGTTTGAGCGTCTTCGCTTCCGTAAGTCGCGCCTGCTGCTCGAGCGCGGCGGCGAGGCACGCGCGTCCGACCTCGCTGTTCGTTCTCGTTCCTTCGTCAAGATTGTTGTAGACAAGCGTAAAATTGCGAAAGATCGTTTCCTCGACGCGCAATCTCGCGCAGGCGCCTTGGAGTTTCCA
>CAMZHY010000417.1 GCA_947307005.1 uncultured Planctomycetaceae bacterium | reverse complement strand
ACAGGTTCCAATTCAACAGGTTCCAGTTCAACAGGTTCCAGTTCAACAGGTTCCAATTCCTATCGCGCAATCAACAAGATCGCAAACGACTCCAGAACAACGTTTGGAAGCGGCTCGACGCGCCGGCGCGGAAGTCGTTGAGATTTCCCCGGAACAATATCGCCGCGCGGCAATGGCGGGACTTGGTCGGCAACCGCGTTGACCAAACAACAGGAACAAATTAATGGTAGATCGTTGCGTGGATCGCCGGAAGTCGCTAGAATCGTAACGTTACGATTCGGAGCCAAAGGCGATCCGCAACTGTTTTCGTAACGCGCGCAATACGACGATATGACAAGAATAGAGGCAAGCATGGGCGCAAGGAATTTTTATGAGGAAACGACGGCAAGACTCGAGAAGGCGTTGCAATTTTGCGACGACACGAAAGCCGTCGTCATTGGCGACAAAACGCTCGATTCGGTCGGCGATTTCTTCAAAAAACTTTTTGACGTTCGCAAAGCAATCGTCGTAGCGGACGCGACGACCTTTAGAATCGCGGGCAAACGCGTTTCAGACGCGCTCGCAGGCGCCGGAATCGAAGTCGAACCGTCCTACGTTTACGACGTCCCTCATATGCACGCGGAAATGAGCCTCGTCGATATGCTCAAACCGCGCCTCGCGCAAACCGACGCGATTCCCGTCGCCGTTGGTTCAGGAACGGTCAACGACCTCTGCAAATATACCTCGTCCCTCGTCGAGCGCCCCTATATGGTCTGCGGAACCGCCGCGTCGATGGACGGATATACGTCTTTCGGCGCTTCGATCGAATTCAACGAGTGTAAACAGACCTTCAGTTGTCCCGCTCCGCGCGGGGTTCTCATTGATATGGACGTCGTCTGCGCCGCGCCGCTCAAAATGAACGCGGCGGGCTTCGCCGACCTCATTGCGAAAATTCCCGCCGGCGCCGACTGGATCATCGCGGATCTACTTGGAACCGAGCCAATCGATCAGGTCGCGTGGCGGCTCGTTCAAGACTCCCTGCGCGACTGGGTCGCCGATCCGGAAGGGGTCGCTCGCGGCGATCGTAAAGCGCTTGCGTTTCTCACGGAGGGGTTGATTATGAGCGGACTCGCGATGCAGAAAGCGAAGACGTCGCGAACCGCGTCCGGCGCGGAACATCAATTCAGCCATCTCTGGGATAATCAACATCACAAATTCAACGGCGAAGCGTCGCACGGATTCAAGGTTGGCGTTGGAACAGTCGCGACTTCCGCCCTTTACGAGCGTATTCTCGAAAATTGGACGGAGAAGACTTTCGACGTCGCGATTGCCAATGTCGACGTTGATTTCCGATCTTGGGAAACAATTGAAAAGGAACTTGAAGAACACTTCGGAACAACCGGACTGTTCGAAACGGTCAAGCGCGAATGCCGTAAAAAGTACGTCGAACCCGACGAACTTAAACGACGCCTCGCGCTCTTCCGCGACTCTTGGTCGGAACTTAAACAAAAACTCGCCGACCAACTCATGCCCGCCGCTGAAATTCAGACGATCATTCACAAAGCGACCGCGCCCTCAACCCCTGAAGAAATCGGGATTTCTCGAGAAAGACTCCAATATTCCTATCGTCTCGCGCAGCAGTTGCGGTATCGTTACAACGTCCTCGACTGGACCCGCGACGTTGGACAATGGTCGACGATGGTCGACGCGCTCTTCACGTCCGGAGGTTTTTGGGCGAGGTAGCGCGGCGTTTGCGCGAGACGGCTTTTCCAAAGTTTATCCTAAACGAAAACGGCTTGTTTCTTAATGCTTTTGTTAGAGAAAACGAAACGGGCGCGAATAAAAAAGACGCTTTGAACTCTTTAACAAGTTCAAAGCGTCTTAATCATTAAGGTTGAACGGGGAGAACCCGACCGCGTTATGAATCAAATCACAAGAATCGCCGTTGCAAGAGCAGTCTCAACGCGCCGCAACTTCGCCGTTCTTATCGGCAAGCTCCGATTTTCGCATCCTTTCAAGCACTTCGCTACGATAGACGGAGACGTCGTTCGGCGCCTCGACCCCAAGTTGAACTTTGTCGCCTCGAACGTCGACTATCACGATGCGAATATTGCCGTTTAGGAAAATGCTTTCATTTTTCTTTCGTGAAAGTACCAGCATGACGTATTTCCTCCTGAAAAACGCGACCAGCGGCTCAGGCGCGCTGCGCAATCCCTTGCGATGGGAAAACGGCTAAAATGAACTACGCTCGCGCAGCCCCCTGTTAGATTATCCATTCTATTTTTTACGCATAGTCTGCAAAGTCGTCAACATAACGACGATTCTTTTCAAACCTTCTCCCGTAATTTTATCCTAAAAAAATTCTTTTACAACGATTAAAACGGTTTTATTGAATTAAATTTTTACAGAAAAGTCAGCGCTCTTAATCGTTGTCGATCATTGCGACCTTTGCGCCGCTAGTTATTTCGGTATGATAGTCGAAAGGAACGTCTCCGCCGCTCGTCTTAATTATTGCAAGATTTAACAATGAAACCAATCGAAACCTCGCCTGTTTATTTTCCAATCGTCGATACGCACGCGCATATCAATCTCGACGTTTTCGATGCGGATTTGGACAACCTTATCGCGCGTTCTCGCGAAGGACGCTTTCCGGAAATACGCGGTCGTCAGTTCGGGACCGACGCTGTCGCGCGGCCTTTTATCTCTGGATTAATCTGTCCGGCTGTTGATCTCGTCACGTCGCAACGAGCGCTTACGCTCGCGGAAAAATACGACTTCATCTTTGCAGCCGTCGGCGTTCATCCCAATCACGTCGCCCTTCTTCAACCGGACGAATGGAAAAGGATTTGCGATCTCGTCAAGATGGAGTTAGGTCGAGGACGTCTCGTCGGACTCGGCGAGACGGGGCTTGATCGTCATTGGGACGATTCGCCGTTTGAACTTCAGCGGGAATTTTTTCTCAAGACGCTCGAACAGGGACGCGAAACGAAACTTCCCGTTTTAATACACTCCCGCGACGCCAACGACGACCTCGACGAACTCCTTCGCGACTTCTACTCAAACGACAGGCCCGACTGGCCTGTCGGGGTCGTCCACTCTTTTAGCGGAACCCCCGCGCAAGCGGAACGTTGGCTCGATCTAGGTTTCTATCTCGGTTTCGGAGGCTTTGCAACCTATACGAATCGCAGTTTCTCCGATATTTGGGAAGTCGCGCGCCTCGTTCCAGAGGACAGAATGCTCCTCGAAACGGACTGTCCGTTCCTGACGCCCCACCCTGTGCGCGGCAAGGTCGACCGTAACGAACCGATCTTGGCGGCGTTCGTCGCGCGGCGTCTTGCGGAACTTCGCGGCGCGTCGGTCTCACAAATCGCCCAAACGACGAAAGAAAACGCGCGGCGACTCTTCAGTCTCCCGCCGCTCCCCGACTCGCCGTCTGAAACCTCCTGAGCGTCGAATTTCGTCCTCTCGATTCATCAAGAAACCCGATTGCGTCTCGAGAAATCCATCCCTCGACGCAACCGGGTTCATCAAACTCAAATCTTAAGCGCGCGACGAGGAAGTCGTCGCGGCGCAATCACTGGAAGTCGCTCACGCCTCGTCCCATTGCGCGCGCAGGAACTCTATCGACTTCTTAAAGCCTTCCTCTTTATCCTTCGCAGCGCATCCGCACTCGAAGGAACAATATCCTTGATAGCCGATGTACTTCAATCCGCG
>CAMZHY010000416.1 GCA_947307005.1 uncultured Planctomycetaceae bacterium | reverse complement strand
CGCACATAACAAAGCGTTTTTCGTCGCTCACTGTAGGTCTCCTCTACAAACTCACAATGTATAACGTTGCGGATCGTTCGATCCTAGTTTCATTTTCTACCGCGAACAAGCGAGGCGAATCGCCAAGCGACGCCGCCTCGAATTTGACCCCCCATTTTAAACCCCGACCGCCGCCTACGCAAGGGGCGCCCCCGGTTTCAAATCGACCCCTTTTCGGCGCCCCGCGCCCCTGTTTCTCCGAGAGACGCCGAAACAAACGACTCCCCCTTCGACGCGGAGAAAAATAGCGAATATAACGGAGACGCGGTTGGAAACAAAAGAGCGTCTTTCGACAATTTGAAAGAAAACGTCGACGAGTTTTCAATCGCGGTTCGTCCGACAACCCAACTCAAATTGCAAACAGAAGGTATGAGAAAAACTGATCTTGCGTAAAAACAGGACGCTCGGTAGGCTTCAGGGGGCGTTTTTTTACCACGAAAAATGCCTTGAACCTTTGTTTTTATGGGAGGGTCTTCTCTGTTATTGTTCAAATCGCGCTACCTAAATCGACGTTGGGAATGGCGCATGATCCACCCCCTAAAGGTTGTTAATTAGGCGACGGACGCCCGACTACATCGTTTATTTTATTCTGAGTCGAATATCAGATTCACACAAAGGCCGGGATTGTAACGCTCAATCTGAATAACATAATCTATATCCAACAAATGTCGAGTTCGCGATGGAGATACTTATACCGATACAAGTCTTGTTCCGGCTCTGTTTTGGGCATAGAAATGTAGAATAAACGATTTGGGGCGTTCAGACAGCGCCCTGTTCCTTTGAAACCCATTTTTTTGAGCTTTTTATAAATTTCTGGCACATATTGACATCTAACGTCGTTTAGTTTTGGAAAAACGGCGTCGTCCAAAAGAAAGTCGACGTCAATGTCTGGAGATCTGAAATCTAATGAAGATAGTGATTTAGCAGCCGAACCTTGACTTAGAATTTTTATTCCTTCCATCGAGATCGACGTCTTGGGAACGTAAAAATCCGCCAAATTGGGAATATTGACCAAATGACGGCACGTTTCGTTTGTTATTTCCGGGTTCAATTCCGCATAAAAGCACAAGAGCTTATTACGTAATTCAATCGTTTCGATTGTATGATCGTCTATTCCGCTATTTCGAAGGCTCAAATGTCGCAAATCATGTTTTCCGATGTGGGAAAGAGCGCTTGAAATTCCCGGACAATCCAACGCATAAAACGAAACTAATTTTTCAATTTCCCACACCAGAGGCACCGGACGTTCAAACGGGTTAAACTCAATGGAGATTGTATCTAAATTCCTGCAGTATCTAAAATCTTCAAAAATGGAATCTTTGAGTCCGGAATGAGTAAACTCAACGTATTCCACGGACAGATCGCGAAAAAGACGATAGTTTTCGGGGGGAAAAACCGAATACCCCCACTCAAATGAAATCAACGGAGTCTTTTTCAAAAAACGTAAAAAACTACCCGTTAACCCGGAATCATGCACGTGAACCTGTTCCAGATTCGGCATTGTGCCGAGAAATTCAAGATCGTCGTCCGTTATGCCCCTGCATCGATGAAAAGCAACCCCTCTGGTATTTTCGTTCCCTTCGAGATTTCTTTTAACCGCGTCCATGTCAAAATGTTCTACGTTTGAAAAACCGACGTGGTATAACAAATATTCAGGGTTGCATAATGAACTTTCGGCGTTACGTCTATCGAAAAAACCCTGATTGACATATTTCGGCATTTCTTTGGTTTCCTTACTCCAAGGACGAATTACAAAAGCAAGAGTGACGCCGAGGGGGTAAATATCTGCGACGGCGGTATTTCCAACCTCCCATTAGGGATGTTTTTCAAACCGTCTTGTTGTGAGAAACGTCCCTGTCGCGACGATTAACCGATAACGCGCCGACGTCTTCGAGGGCGCTCGACGCCTCCGAAACGACGTCGGTCGGCGCAACCCTTGCAGACGGAACATACGTGCAATACATTTCCTCACAAGCCGTAGATTCTGTGTGGAAGGAGCAGACCAAATTCTTTCTTCCCCTTTCCCAATAATATATTTCCCATCGTCTCTTCCACCATTTATGTTCCAGTGAACGTCCAAAATTCAATTCTCCTATGAAACACCGATACTCTCTTGGAATAGAGTACCGAGATTGGGGGACCTCGTTTTCGATCAATAATGAGCTCAAACGTTCACAGCTCATTTCGGGATTCTCTTCAAAAACCAACGACCATCTCTTGCCAAACGCCTTGCCAAGCAAATAATAAAACGTTTCACAAACCCCGGCTTCTTGTCCCATTATTGTAAAAAGCTATTTCCCAATTCAGCCAATTGAATTCAGCGTCGTACTCTAACGAATACCCGTCGTTCTGTCCAACTACGGCAAGGTTGTCGCCGAGAATCGAGTATGCCGTGCGCGGGACGCCGATTTTATCCAGTTTTATTATCAATTCTTTGCAATTCATATATTCGCCTTCACTTTGGAAGGTTCGGGACGTCTTTAGAGGAGCTTTTCTCAGTTCTTTGAGGAGAATTTTATACAGATCTTCATTTCGATGATTGAATCGAAACTCGCATTCCTTCAAATGCAAAAAGAAGGTCTCTTTAGAAGGAAAACCGTCGAGATCGCGTCGACCTCGGCGGTTTTCTTATATTCGCGTCCCGTCACGCATTACGCGTCCCACTTCCATTCGCCGGGGACGGGGACGGAGTTTTCGTAGATGAGCTCGCCTTCGCCGGGCTGGGCGGGCGGCTCCGTATCGGGAAGGACGGGAGGCAGAGCGTCCCAGAATTTGTTCGGGTCGGTCGCTTCGATTTCGGCGACAAGATCGTACGGGAACAGGTCGCGCCCCTTCTCCACAACCTCGTCCCACGTCAGCTCTTTGCCGGAATAGGCGGCTGTGCGCGCCAGAACGGCGGTCATTGTCGAATTCGCGCCGAACCACGCGTCGTTGTGGGCGATATCTTCGCGGATAAACTTCGAATGCATCGCGTGTTCGTTCTTATACGGGTCGGGCGAGTCCCCTTCGAACTTCCAGAGTTGTTTCCCGGAATAGTCCTTGATTTCCCCCGCGCGCGCGATTCCGTCGAGTCCGTAAAAGACTTCGTCGACGCGCGTCCAGCTGTTCGCCTGATGTCGGCATTGGCTGAACATCTGCGTTCCGTCCGCGTAGGTAAACTCGCTGCAGAAGTGATCGTAACGATACCCCGACGCCCTAACGCGCGGGAATTTCAGCGTCTGACGACCGCCCATCGCGTTGCACTTGATCGGGTGCGCCGTCGGAGCGTTCGGGTCGCCGAGGCTATGAACCCAGTTGGCGACGTCGAGGTTATGACAATGCTGCTCGACGATGAAGTCGCCGCAGAGCCACGTCATCGGATACCATTTGCTCACCTGATACTGCATCTCCGTCAGACCGGGGACGCGCGAATTGTCGCGGCCAAGCCCCTGATTCCAGTAGACGCAGCTGTACTTTAACGGTCCGATCTTACCGTCTTTGATCTGTTCGACCATCCCGACGTAGGGGTTCTGATAATGACGCTGGAACCCGCAGACGACCTTCAAATTCTTTTCGTCCGCCTTCTGCGCCGCCGCGCGGATCATTTTGTAAGCGCGGGGATCGACCCCGCACGGTTTCTCCATAAAGACGTGCTTGTCATGGTCGATCGCGTAAGCGAAGTG
>CAMZHY010000415.1 GCA_947307005.1 uncultured Planctomycetaceae bacterium | reverse complement strand
ATCAACATTTATCCCTGATTTTTACCATTGATTTTATTTTCGGATAAGCCCTTAAAAGAAACAAGACCGCCTTATGAGCGGTCTCAAATGAGGTTGGGCTCGCGACTCTTCTATCGTACGGTTCGCGCGCAAGAACAGGAAACAGATCGACCGCCTCGAATCGCGCAAATCGCGCCGGGGCGGTTAGCGTTTTTTTTGTTCGGGCAGCGCGACGGGGCGCGGGGTTCGCGCGTCGGCGGCTTCCGCGTTGAAATATTCTCTTGGGTCGAGCTTGACGAGGGGCGCGACGAATTTACCGGGGAACTTGGTTAGTTTCGCGTTTTCTTCCATGACGAGCGCGTTGTAGCGGCCTCGCGCGTCCGTGATCGCAGTTTCGGATTCGGCGAGTTCTTGAAGGAGCCGCCGGTATTCCTCGTCGGCGCGGAGCGCGGTCATGTCTTTGACCGCGTAGAAAAGAGCGCCGAGCGTCGCGCCGAGGTCCGCGTCCGCGTTCGCGCCGAGCGTCGGGGTTCGCGCGTCGCGGAGACGCTCGCTTATCTTCCGGACGTCCCCGAGAATCTCGTCGACGGTCGGCTCGACGTCCTCCTCCGACGCGCTCGGCGCGCCGCTCTCGTTAGAAGCGACCGACGCTTCCTGTTTCGCGAGCCGTTCCGTCGCGTCGGCGAACTCGATCGCAAGGTCGCCGCGTTCCTTGAGGAGCGTCTGGAGCGTCGTCCATTCCTTGACCGCCTCCGCGTCGAGCGAAGCGAGGCTGACGCGCAGATATCCCCCGTAAAGAAGCGCGAGAATCGCGAGAATGAGCGCGGGCCCGATCGATCTGACGATTCTCGTCCGCAGACTGGTTTGAACCCTAGGGGCGGGCGGCGTTTGACGACGCGCGCGCGACGATTTCGAACTCATAACGCGGTTTCTCCTGTTTCAAAACGCGTAAATCGCAAACGCGCCGCCCATAAGGACGACGCGTTTTCTCATTCTTTAGACGCAAGCGTCGTCAGTCCAGCCAATCGAGCTTTTCCGGGAGCGGCGACCCGAGGTTGACGCAGCCCGTCTCCGTGACCGCGACGATATCCTCCACTCGAATTCCGCCGAGCCGCTTGTCGTAGAGCCCCGGCTCGACCGAAACGACGTCGCCGACGACAAGCTCCGGACCCTTGAAATCCAGCAGCGGCGGCTCGTGGATCGACAGCCCCAGTCCGTGACCCGTCCCGTGCGTGAGTCTCGGCGCGCTTTCCGCCTCCGGCGAGCCCGGCGCGGCGTATCCGAAGCCTCGTTCCTCCAGCGCTTTAATCGTCGCCTTGTGAACCTCTTCGCCCGTGACCCCGGCGCGAATCGTCGCGGTCGCCGCCGCCTTCGCCGCTTTGATCGCCTCGAGCATCTCCTGATAGACGGGCTCAATCTTCCCGTTAATGACCGTTCGCGTGCAGTCGCCGTTGTAGAGCGACGTCTTGTTCATCGGAAAGACGTCGATGATGATCGGCTCGCCCGTGTAGAGATAGCCCGACCCGTAATTGTGGCAGTCGCCGCCGTCTTTGCGTCCCGCGGTGATCGACGGGACGTTCTGATAGCCCGCGTCGAGGAGCGTTCGGTCGATGAAGGAGCGGAGGTTTTCCGAGGTCAGCAGCTCGCCGTCGGTCGCGACGAGGCGCCCCTCCGCGTCGGGAGTCGCGGTCGCGACGCGTCGGCACGCCTGGCGAATCGCGTCTTCCGTCGCGAGCTGCGCTTCATGGATGAACGCGAGTTCCGTCTTGTCCTTGGACCGACGTTCGAGAATCCCGCGCATGACGTCGCACTCGCATTTGATTCCGGCCTTCGCGAGCGCGTCGACGTAGACGAGGGGCAGCGAGCGGTCGGAGACGACGAGTTCAGTCCCCGCGCGTCGAAACGCCTCGGCGACGCTTTGCGCGGTCGCGATTTCACGGTCGCCGGAGAGCCCGGCGTCGGGCGCGAAGTCGGCGGGACACGCGACGAAATCGGCGGCGGCCTTCGCGATCGCGCGCTCGTTTTCAATGTCGCGGAGAATGAGGAGCCGCGTCTTGCCCGGCGTCTTCGGGGACGCGGCGTTTGTCGACGGCTTCGCCTCGGGGAAGGTTCGGTCTTCGTCAAATTCGAGAACGGCGGCGGGGTCGCCGACGAGGAACCGCATTTTCCAGTAGAGGGTTGAACTTGTCGAGGGAACTCCGGCGGTGAGATAGGCTTTTTTCATTTTTGCGGCTCTTCTTTCGCGCAAATCGGCGCGTCATGTAAAAATTGGCGAATCAAACGGCGCGCGAGATCGGCGTTTCACCCTGCGGCGCCAGTCCCTAAAGGTTATCAAATCGCGCGGCGACAGGCAAGCGTTTTGTCGAGGTTTAAACGCTTTTTCTTGCGAAAGAAAAACGCGACGAACTCGAGACGTCAGAATCGAAGAATGTTAGAAAAAACGAGATCGAACGGATAACTCTTGACTTTCCCAAAAACCAGGTATTATTTTCCTACTAGTGTGAATTTCCAAATTTCCTACTTTTAACTCAATGGATAAACCATGCTGACCGTTTTACGACCTAAATCCCAAATTACCATCCCGAGTAGCGTTATTTCCAGTCTTGGACTCAAGGAGGGCGATCAATTGGACGTCTATGAAGACGCCGGCTCCATTCGCATCATGCCTGTCGTCGTCTATCCCAAAGGGTATGTGAATCAGCTTCGTTCCGAGATTGATCAACTGAAGGACAATATCAAAAAAGGCAAGACTCCCGTGTTTGACAAACTCGATTCTCTTTTTGCCGATTTAGATAAACCCACTTCAGAGGATTGAGAATGTTTCAAATTACTTACTCGGATAGATTTCGGAAACATTATAAGAAACTGAACGATCAAGAAAAAAATCAATTCAAACAAAAACTAGCGCTTTTCGTATCCAATCCGTATCATCCGTCTCTGCGCGTTAAAAGAATTCAAGGTACGGACGATCTTTTCGAATTTAGCGTGAACATGGATATTCGCGTTATTTGGTTTTACGAAGGCGAAAAACTTGTCGCTCTTGTCGATATTGGTCATCACGATATTTTGCGGAATTATTGAAGCCGTCGCGTCTTGTTGGAGCAATGAAACGCCGTCCGCTTTTCAAACAAAAAAACGAGGTCGAACACGCAAAGTTCGACCTCGTCTTCGTTTTATGGCGCAAACGCGGGGACGGCTCGAACCGGGATTCGCGTCTTTCAGTCGTCAATTATGGAAGTAACGAAAAATGCTTATGAACGGCGCCCATATCAAGAACCAAAAAAAGCGTATAGACGCCGTCCATATCAAGATCGAGAGGAGGTTTATGACGACAGCGAAAACGGTCGCGGTTCTCAAGCCGGCGTTTGCCGTCGGTTCCCATCCAGCGCGGCAACATGCGATAAGGCCGACGACCGCAGAGATCGGAATCGAAAGGGAGAGCATGGGGCAGACGAGGAACCCGAGCGGACCTCCTACCCCATAATTTAAGATGTTTGCCAAAATAAGAAAACATATAATGCAGATAAAGGGCGTCCTGAAGACCAAATTCTCAGCGACGGAATGGCGCGGTTTCTTTTCCTTCGGCGTTTTTTCAAGTTTCGTCATAGACGTATCTCTTTCTTATGATTGCAGTTATATCGCGAGTTTTCCGACGACTAACTTACTGTAAAACGCTATGGAAACGGGTTCAGGGCGATCAGGAAGTACGGCAGTACCGCAGAAA
>CAMZHY010000414.1 GCA_947307005.1 uncultured Planctomycetaceae bacterium | reverse complement strand
AGACTCGCCAAGAACGGTCGATATGATCTCCTGACACGTCGCTTTGCTTTCACAAATCTTCTGGAACATGACGTCGTCAAATGGAACCAACCGTCTCACGTGCGCGACGGTCGCGTCTGAAAATCTTTGTTTCGTCATTCTTGCCGTCCCCTTTCTCAAAGGCTTCGTCGCGAGACATGTACGCCCACTTTCCGATCCTAATTATAACCGAAAACGTTCTAGGCGGCAAGCAAAGACGGACCGACCAACGGGAGGGCTGGAGCTTCGCGCCCGGTTTGCGTGGCGTTCGTCAACGTGTTCAGGCGCGATTCCGGGATGCAACGCCCGTGCGTTGCCGCCGACGTGCGTTTTCTACTTCATCACCTTATCCATCAAGGCTTTGAAGCTATCGACGACGTCGTAAACGACGTTGTCGCCGGAAATCGCTTTGAAGTGTTCCCTTGCGCAGTGGATTTTCGACGATTCGATCAGCCGAAGTTGCATGGAGTTCATCGACCCCTTTGTTTCGGCGACGAAGTAGATATGCTTCACGTTTCCCTCGTAGAACGCAATCGCCCAGTCGGGGTTATATTTTCCGACGGGAGTCGAGATAAAGAATCCGTCGGGGAGCTTGACGTATACGGCGACCTCGTCGGTCTTATCCAGTTCGGCGGCAAAGTCGCGCTCTTTCGTCGAATCGTAAACGAGATGATCGTAAAGGTGCTTTTTGACCTTCATCGCGTTGACGTCGAGTTTGCCCTTAATCGTGGGATCCGTAAAGACGTTCGTCTCATAACGTTCGTCTAGAACGTCGTAGGTAATATGTTCGATGATCGCCGTCGCTTTCTGATCGTTAATGAGCGCGGCGGCTTTCAGAATGAACTCCTCCGGATTGTCTTTGAACTGATCGAAAACTTCCGGGAGTATCCCTTGAAGAATAGCGACGACGTCTTTTCGGGTCAGCCCCGTTTCTTCGACGATCTTACCGACTAAATCGTACTTGACGTTGGAGTTCGCCTTGACCGTCGCAGCGTAACTTGCGGACCGTTTCTTGACGAAAGAATCGCCCGACTCCAGCGCGTCATTTGATTTAATCTCTTCTAACGAGCCCGATTCCACCTTGATGTAAATCTTGGCGACGCGCAAATCTTTATTCAAGGACGCGATCGATTTCCGTATCAGTTCGTCCGTGTCGAAATTCACGACGTAAACGGACTTGGCGTTGATGCGTTTCCAGAGCTCTTTAAACTCGGGCATCGCGAGTTTATCCTCGTCCGCCCGTAGCTCCACGTTATTGGCGCGCGCGTTGTCGGGCAGGAGACTCTTGGAGTCGTAAACGGAATCGATAATCGCGACGATATCGGCGGCGAACTCTTTAACTTCCTCGGCGACCTTGATTTCGCCGTTGGCTTTGTCTTCAAAATACTTGTCCGTCAACGCGGCGGATTTGTCAATATAGTCTTCGTTGCGGAAATTCAGCCAGATTTCGAGCGCCATTTCGTGCGAGATCGTTTCCTCTTCGCCCTTCTCATTCTTAACCGTCTTACCCTCAAAGAGTTCCGGCGTGACGGCGCGCGGACGGTCGCCAATCGCTTCCGCCATTTCCGTTTGCAGACCTTTTGCAAAGGAGTCGTAACTTTCGCTGGCGATAACGGTCAGGACGTTGACGTTGTGGACGTCGTTTCCTAGCGCGTTGGCGTCCATACGCTCGCCGTTCTGGTTGACGCAAAGACGCAGTCCGCGCCCCACTTCCTGACGCTTGCGGACGTCGCTGCCGCTCTGTTTCAGCGTGCAAATCTGGAAGACGTTCGGGTTGTCCCACCCTTCGCGAAGCGCGGAGTGAGAGAAGATAAAGCGCACGGGCGAACGTTTCGGGTCGCGATCAAGGAGGAGTTCCTTGTTCTTCATGATAAGCTCGTAGGCGCTCACGTCGTCGGAGGTCGTTTCCTTTTTGCCGACCTTGCTGTTGATCATCTTCCCTTTCCCGTCGACGGAAAAATAGCCCGCGTGCGTTTTGGACGCTTCAATGCTTTTCAGATATTCGACGTAATCGTCTTCGACAAGGGACTGGAAAGAGCCGACGATATCCTCATACTCCTCCTCGAAGATTCGGGCGTACTTGCCGTTAACGGGCTGTCCCGCCGCGTCGTATTCTCGGTAATTTGCCACCTCGTCGATGAAGAAAAGGCTCAGGACTTTGATCCCTTTGTAGAATAACTGACGCTCCCGCTCGATATGGGAAAGAATTGTCTCGCGAATTTGGACGCGACGCAACTGATCTTCGGCGACTTTGCCGACGACGTCGCCCGCGTATATCTTGATTCCGTTCAGGAACTCGACGGAGTCGTCGCGCCCGTCGATTAACTTCACCACGTAGCCGTCTCGGTATTCTTCAAGCCCGCCCGAATAGTCGTAGAGATTATCGCCGACTTTAACGATTCGGCTCTTGGGCTTCGTTCCCTTCGCCATTTTCACGTCAAATTGCAGCGTCGCGGTCGGGTCGCTTTTGGAGAGGTTGACGCTTTCGAGATAAAGATAACTCTCCGTCGCCGTCGTTCCCGACTCGGAGACGCCTTTGACGGCGATTTTTTTGACGAGCCGTTTGTTATACGCGTCCATCGCGTCGAGGCGGTAGATCATGTTATAGACGCTGTCGGACTTATGCGTCGCGGAATAACGGAGCGTCATGAGGGGAGTAAACTCCTTGAGGCGTTCTTTCGTCTGCTTCCCCTCGACGGACTGCGGCTCGTCGATAATCAGAATCGGATTCGTTTTCGCGATAACGTCGATCGGGCGTCGAGACTTAAACCCGTCCAGTTTCATGTAGATGCGCCGCGCGTCCTTCCCCTTGGCGTTGAACGCCTGAGAGTTGATGATCATGACGTTGATAGAACTGTCCGTCGCAAAATGTTCAATCTCCGTCAGTTTCGCGGAGTTATAGATGAAGAAACGGATTTTTTTGCCGTACTCCTCGGCAAAATGCTCCTGCGTCGACTCGAACGCCTTATACACGCCCTCGCGAATGGCGACGCTAGGAACGACGACGATGAACTTGCTCCACCCGTAAGCCTTATTCAGTTCATACATCGTCTTGATATAAGTGTACGTCTTCCCGACGCCCGTTTCCATCTCGATCGTCAGGTTATAGCGCCCCTCCAACTTGACGGAAGGCGCTATCTGGTTGGCGCGCTGAATCTTCTGAATCCGCTCGCGAATCAACTGGTCGGTCAGTTCCGGAACGACGGGCAGATTGTTAAACCCTAGCCAATCCTCGCTTTTGGGATCGTGATAATTGATAAGGGGTCTATTTTTGTCAAACCCTCGGTCTATCATATAAGTCGGCGTCGCGAACGGCTGACCTTCAAAGACGTCCACAACCGCCTTCGCGGCGTCCGCTTGGAATTTCTGATGTTTATACTGGATTTTCATCGCGTCCTTCTCCTCAAATCACCTTGACCCGAGTATCAGGCGAAAGCGCCTTGAAGATTTCGCCGACGTTGATTTTTGCAGGACTGTCTTTGAAACCGCTGTCGCGAAAAACGGCGCGGAGCGGTTTACGCCGCGCTATCTCTTTGACGACGGAGTCGGGAATCTTCTCGTCGAAACAAGCGATCAGATCGCCGTCGTTATAAGTGTGAACCGCGCAGCCGTCGATCGTCTCAGACTTATACGGCATTGAGAGCGGCAACCCCCAATCCAGAATACAACCAAAGAACAAATCCAAA
>CAMZHY010000413.1 GCA_947307005.1 uncultured Planctomycetaceae bacterium | reverse complement strand
CATGCGGTAGATTCCGAGATGGACGCCGCTTCGTTCGACCGCGTCGGAAAGGACGTCGAAATAATCGCGATAGATTGGGACGAGTTCCGGCGCGTAGTAGTTGGAAACGAAGTCGTCGCGAAGCGCTTTCGGGTCGAGGTCGGGGTTCCACATGAGTTTGGAGACGACCCAGTTGCGCAGTTCGACGAAATCTCCGGTCGGGGAATGATAGTCGCCCTGTTCAAAGACCCCGACGACGTGATTTTGGGCGAAGGTTCTCAGATTCGGCGCGAGAACGCGATAGTTCGGGAAGGGAAGGAGATAGAGCCCGAAGTCGGTCGCGTAATCCCAGACGAAAAGGTTGTCGGCGACGGCGCTCCACGCGAGGAGGTCGTCGCGGAACGACTTGTTCGTTTCCGAATCGATCGGCTCCGAGAAGGAACATTCGATCGAGCAAAGTCTTATCAGAACGTTTTTGCGCGGTTTCGTTACGGCGGGGGGCGTTCGGGAATATTTGTAGGCGAGCGTTTCGACGAGCAGATCGGGGAACTCGTCCTCGAGCGCTTCCGCGACCTTGTTGACGGCGCGGAGAATCGAGCCGATGTGCGACCCGTCCTCTTCGTCGGCTGCGCGGCATTTTTCGCACTGGCACCATCCGTCCCAGTCGTTCTGACTGACGTCGAGGAAGGAGACGGTCGGGTCGGCGCGGAGCGTTTCACGCGCGTTTTTAATGAGTTCGGCGATCATCTCGTCGTTCGAGAAGCATAGCTGCGTTCCCTTGGGCGCGATCTGCTCGGGGGGAACTTTTGCGACGAATTCCTTGTATTCCTGCGAATAGTCGCCGGGCAGACAGACTTTTCTCACGCCGTCGATTTCCGAGAACCAATCCGGATGGTCGATAAAATATTTGAGGGGCGAAATCAGCGCGAACGAGGAATGAACCCCGTAAGCGAAGGTCCGACGTCCGCCAAATCGTTCCGGGATCGGCGCGCGATCGCCGTTGCAGCGCGACCGCGCCGCGAAAACGCCGTCAAACGCCCCGAGATAGTACGATTCGCGCGAGAGAATCTTCGGCGCGTAGACGACGTCGAGATTTTCGTCGATTTCAAGCCGTCCGTTTTCCGCGCGGGGAACGGTCGTTTCCGTCGCCGTCAGCCAGCGGATTCCCAGTTCCCGTTCGAGAAATTCGTAGACGGCGTAGAGCGGTCCGCGTTGCGGCGCGCCGCTAAAGACGATCGAGTTTCCGACGCGTTTAAGAATGATCCCGTCGTACCCGATCGACGTTTCCGTCTCGCCGAGAATCTTGCGCGTCGTCGCGCTCGGTCCGACAATTAAGAGCTTCGCGGATTCAATCGCGTCGAGCCGTCCCGATTGCGCCGCGGCTTCTTCGCGAATGATCGGAATCTCGACGTCGGCGACTTGACGGACGTAGTCGCGCAGT
This sequence comes from uncultured Planctomycetaceae bacterium, assembly GCA_947307005.1. Taxonomy (GTDB): domain Bacteria; phylum Planctomycetota; class Planctomycetia; order Pirellulales; family Thermoguttaceae; genus RUG369. Next base: position 2,299 of record CAMZHY010000413.1, on the reverse strand, counting down.
TCTTCCGCCGCCGTAACCTGAACTTCCGACGCGTCGTCCGGTAGAAGAACGGCGTAGTCCGAAGTTCCCGCGTCCGCGAGAAGAAGCGTCTCGCCCGTCAGCGCAAAAACGCAACTCGTCGACGCTAAAATGAAAAAGAATACGACTGTCGTCAAAAAATCCTTGAACATGGTTTTACTTGGTTCGTTTTCTCGTTTTTTTCGCCAGAGATTCGATTTCGCTCAACGGCAAGCCCGCGCACTCGGCGATATCTTCGTGAGACATGAGTCCCTTTGCAAGCAGTTTCTTCGCGATCTGTCGCGCGTTTTCAAGTCCCGCCGCGTCGGCGCGTTTTTTCAACTCCGCTTCGCGATTGGCGAACTCCGCTTCGCGATTGGCAAATTCCGCTTCGCGGTTGGCGAATTCCGCTTTGAATTCCGCTTCTCGGTTGGCGAATTCCGCTTCTCGGTTGGCGAATTCCGCTTCGCGTTTTGCGACTTCTTTTGCGACTTTCTTGGCGATTCCCTTAGCGACTCCATCCGCGATGGCGTGTCTAAGGTAACGATCTTGAATTTCCTGATGGTCGAACAACGTGATCATAATGTCTACAACCTCCTTTTCTCTCGATTGGAGAAACTCTCTTAAAATATTTCGTTTCTTACAGATGCGGATTGCTTCTCTGACTGCTTTTCTTGTTGGACCGTAAATTTTAACCTGTTCGGCGAGCGCTTTGGTAAAAAGCACATATTGATTGAGAATATCGCCGTCTTTGCCGTCGCGAAGGACTTTGACGCGAACGTCGACGGCGTAATCCTCGTCGCCGTCCCAAAAGAGTTTGTTGAGACTCAAGACTTTAGGACATGATTTCCTATCTCCCGTATAGACGACGTACGCCTCCGGCTTGGGGAGCTTGATTTTCGCGCTTCCGTAAACGTCGAGGTCGTGTTCATGGATGAACTCGTTGAACGTTTGAGCAATATAAAGGAAAATCCTGACGACGATATTTTCCGACCAAGTCGACTGATGCTCGATGAGAATGATCAGTTTGTCTTTGATTCGGATTCCAAGGTCGTTGTAGATTTTATCCGTAAGGATCGCTTCAAGCGTGACGATCTTGACGTCGTCGACCGTTGCGGTTACGTCCTCGGGATGAAGCGTTTGATACAGCAGGAGCGCGTTTTTACGAATACTGAACAATCTCGTGAAAAGAGTAGATTTAATCTCGCGCTTCATCTTTGGATTCGCGGGACGACGACTTTGGGTTCCTAGGTTGACTCGCTTCTTGGACAACGGCGGAATTCCTTTCATTTTTGACGCGACGACGCCGTTGACGTTCTATCAAAGGCGAAATTCGATTCCTTCCGCAAAGTATACATAAACGAGTTCGATTTGACAACAGATTGCGCCTCTCAAACATTTCCGCGCAAAGTTTCAAGAGCAATTTGTCGCGCCGCAAAGTTCACTCTTTCTTCTTTATCTTTGCCCGCGAGCGTATACAATAGCGTCAGCACGAGACGCGCAAAGACCGCCGCTTTCCTTTTCGTTATTTAAACCCAATGACGCCTCCAGCAAATTCCGACAATTACGACTCGCCTCGACGGCTAAACGACGATTCGCCCGAAAACGTCGCGCGCAACGTGGAGGAACTCTCGCGTCTTTTCCCGCAGTGCGCGACGGAAATACGGGACCCAAAGGGCGTCTCGCGCCGCGCGGTCGATCTCGAGGCGCTGTGGCGGCTTCTTGGCGACGCCGCTACGGAAACGCCCGAACGTTACGAGTTCAACTGGGTTGGCAAACGCGCCGCGCTCGCCGACGCTTACGCTCCGACGCTCAAAACGTTGCGACCGTGTCCCGAGGAAAGCGTCGATTGGGATTCGACGGAGAATCTCTATATCGAGGGGGACAATCTCGACGCTCTGAAAATCCTCCAGTCGGAATATCGCAACAAAATCAAGACGATCTACGTCGACCCGCCGTACAACACTGGGTCGGACTCGTTTCTTTACGCCGACGATTTCCGCGTCGATTATGAGGAGTACGCGCGACGTTCCGGGCAAATAGACTCCGAAAGTCGGCGCCGTTCTCGCGAACGGGAAACGACGATTCCACGCTTCCACGCCGACTGGTGTTCGATGATTTACTCGCGTTTGATTCTCGCGCGCGAGCTTCTGACCGACGACGGCGCGATCTTCATATCCATCAGCGACGTCGAACTTGCGAATCTCCGCAAAATATGCGACGAAGTCTTCGGCGAAAAGCGCTTTGTCGCCGTTTTGAACTGGAACACGAAAAAGGCGGCGCAAGGAATGGCGACCGCCAA
>CAMZHY010000412.1 GCA_947307005.1 uncultured Planctomycetaceae bacterium | reverse complement strand
ACTTCGCCCGTGATGCGCGCCGTGAGCTTTTGCATTAGTTCGAAGGGAAGATTCTCGACCGTCGCGGTCATCGCGTCTTTCGTATTGACCGCGCGGATAATCACGGGCCATTCGAAGGAACGTTTGCCGTCCTTGACGCCCGTCGACTTGAAGTCGGGCACGACGGTGAAATACTGCCAGACTTTCCCTTCAAGACCGGCGTTAGCGAACTCTTCGCGAAGAATCGCGTCCGATTCGCGGACCGCTTCGAGTCGGTCGCGCGTGATCGCGCCGGGGCAACGAACGCCGAGTCCGGGGCCGGGGAACGGCTGACGGTAGACCATCCCGGCGGGGAGTCCGAGCGCTTCGCCGACGACGCGGACTTCGTCTTTGAAGAGGATGCGAACCGGCTCGACGAGTTCAAATTGCAAATCGTCCGGGAGTCCGCCCGCGTTGTGGTGCGCCTTGACGCCCGCTTCGCTTTCGAGAACGTCTGGCCAAATCGTACCCTGCGCGAGGAATTTCACGCCGTCGAGCTTGCGCGCTTCTTCCGCGAAAACTTCGATGAACTCGCCGCCGATGATCTTGCGTTTCTGCTCCGGGTCGGTCACGCCCGCGAGCTTGTCGAGGAATCGGTCCGTCGCGTCGACGTAAACGAGGTTCGCGTCCATTTGGTCGCGGAAGACCTTAATCACCTGTTCCGGCTCGCCCTTGCGCAGCAGCCCGTGGTTGACGTGAACGCAGACGAGCTGTTTGCCGACCGCTTTGATTAAAAGCGCGGCGACGACGGACGAGTCGACCCCGCCGGAAAGCGCGAGCAACACCTTTTTATCGCCGATTTGCTCGCGAAGCGCGGCGATCTGTTCCTCGATGAAAGCCTGAGCCTGAGCCGGAGTCGCAATGCGCTCCATCTGCTCCGGACGACGAATCTGCGTAACGTCTGCCATGTTAAGTTTCTCCTGTAAGGGGTGGACGTTCAATCCAAGCAATTGTATCGGAAATCAACGGTCTCGCAACCCGCGACCTCTGATTCGAATAAGACCTCTTTTTGCGGGCGTCAGACGGGACGTCCCGACGTCGCGGTCATCGCGCGGATCGAGTTTAGCACGGCGAGGATCATGACGCCGACGTCGGCGAAGATCGCCATGCCCATCGTCGCGAGTCCGACGGCGCCGAGCGCGAGGCAGAGGAGCTTGACGCCGATCGTGAACCAGACGTTCTCTTTGACGATTCTTATGCATTTTCGCGAGATTTTTATTGCGGTCGCGAGCTTCTGCGGGTCGTCGTCCATGAGGACGACGTCGGCGGCCTCGATCGCGGCGGCGGAACCGATCGCGCCCATCGCGACGCCGACGTCGGCGCGCGTGATGACCGGCGCGTCGTTCATGCCGTCGCCGACGAACGCGAGCGTCTCTTTTCGCGGCGGCTCTTGAGCGAGCAGTTCTTCGAGCGTCGCGTCCGTCACCCGTAAACATGACCGTCTTCCTAACGCCGAGGCGTCGTAGCGACGCGATCGTCTCCTTCGCGCTTGGCTTGACGACGTCGGAAACGACCACGTGCCCCAGATACCGCCCCTGTTCCGCGACGTGAACGACGACGCCCGACTTGCGATGACACTCGTCGCGCCATTTCGCGCCGACCTCCTCCATAAGCTTCGCGTTGCCGACGTAAACCGCTTTGCCGTTGACGATCGCCTTGACGCCGCGACCGGGGAACTCTTCCGCCCGCTCGACGGAACACCCGTCCTTCTCGCGGAGATACGCCGCCCGGAGCGCGACGGCGATCGGATGCGTCGAATACCGTTCGACGTGCGCCGTTAAATGCAGAAGCTCCGTCTCGTCGAACTCTTCCGGGTGAACCGCGACGACCTCGAAAACGCCTTTGGTCAGCGTCCCCGTCTTGTCGAAGACGACGGTCTTGATCTTCGCGAGCGCTTCAATGTAAGGCGAACCTTTGACGAGAACTCCGCGCCGCGACGCGCAGCCGATTCCCGCGAAGAAGGAGAGGGGGATGCTGATCACAAGCGCGCAGGGACAGGAGACGATAAGGAACGTGAGCGCGCGATAAATCCAGACGTTCCAACGCGGCGCCGCCCCGCAAAGCGCCAGCGCGACGGGGGGCAGAACGGCGAGCGCCAGCGCCGCGAAAACGACGATGGGCGTGTAGATTCGGGCAAACTTCGTGATGAAGTCTTCGGAACGCGATTTTTTTACGCCCGCGTCTTCGATGAGCTCCAAAATTTTCGACGCGGTCGATTCGCCGAACTCCTTCGTCGTCTTCACGCGAAGAACGCCGACAAGGTTGATCGATCCGGAGACGATCTGATCGCCCGGTTCGACCTCCTTCGGACGCGACTCGCCCGTGAGCGCCGCGAGATTGAGCGTCGAGACGCCGTCCGTCACGACGCCGTCGATCGGAACGCGCTCGCCCGGTCGCACGACGATCGTCGTTCCGATTTCAACGTCGTCGGGATCAACCTTCTCAATTTCGCCCGACGCGGATTCGATTTCGGCGTAGTCGGGACAGACGTCCATGAGTTCGGAAATATTGCGGCGACTTCTGCCGACGGCGATCGATTGGAACCATTCTCCGATTTGATAGAGGAGCATGACTTCGACGGCCTCGTCGTAGTCGCCGTCGCCGCTCGAAACAGCGAGCGCGACGGCGCCGAGCGTCGCGATCGTCATGAGGAGATTTTCGTCGAAGGGGAGGCGTTTCCAGATTCCGCGCAGCGCCTTGAAAAGAACGTCGTATCCGACGACGAGATACGGAGCCATATAGCACAGAAAACGCGTCGCGCCCTCCGCGGGAAGAAAATGGAGCGCAATCATCAGCGCGACGGCGGTTATGATGCGCGCTAGATTTCGTTTCTGTTTGGCGTTCATGAAAATTTCTCCGTCGATTCCGCGCCTCGCGCGAGCGACCGTCGCTCAAAGGAAAATTTCGCAGTCCGATTCGACCCTTTTGCAGTTCTTGCGAACCTGCTCCATGACCGCTCTTTCGTCGGCGCCGTCGGCAAACTCGACCTTCATCTTGAGCGTCATAAAACTGACGGCCGCGTCGACGACGCCCTCCGTCTTCTTCGCGGCGGTCTCCATTTTCGCGGCGCAGTTCGGGCAATCGACCTCTATTTTATAGCTTTTTTTCATTAGCGCGACCTCTCAAAAAAGGAATATCTTTAGCTTAAACGATTAAATATATGTTTAATCGTAATTAGTCTACGACGCCGTCGTGGATTGTCAAGCGCGAAGAGAAATTTTTTTCTCTGCTTGCCATAACAATGGCGACCGCTTAAACTATATCGCAAAAGCTAGGAGATCAAAGATATGTCGGATCGAAAACTTCCACATTCGCATGGCGACGGAGATCGGGATAGAATCGTCGCCGCGACGCCCGACCTCGAATCCATCACGACGGTCGCCGACGCGATGAAGCATTTGGGCGATCCGTCGAGATTGCGGATTTTCTGGCTGCTCTGCCACGCCGAGGAATGCGTCCTCGATATTGCCGCCGCCGTCGATATGACGAGTCCCGCCGTCTCTCATCATCTGCGCATTCTCAAAACGGCGGGGCTGATCGTCTCGCGCCGCGTCGGCAAGGAGAAACTCTATAGAGCCGCGGACTCCCCGATTGTCGACGCGCTCCATCGATCCATGGAAGAAATCATGAGCGTCGCCTGCCAACGCACGGGCGTTGGATCCCGGTATTCGCCTCATGGTGCGAGATAACGCTTGAGCGCGGAC
>CAMZHY010000411.1 GCA_947307005.1 uncultured Planctomycetaceae bacterium | reverse complement strand
TTGCTCGTCTCCGCGACGATCGTTTCGCCCGTCTTCTCCTGCCAATGTTTCACGAAGAGGTCGTTGTACGCTTTATAAAGTTCGCGCGTCGGGTCGTAGGACACGTTGAAAACCTCGCGCGTTCCGCTGTTGGCGCTAGGCTTGCAGCCGACGACAAAACAGCCGACCGCGACGGCCGCGAGTAAAAGAACGCAAACGTTGCGCTTTGTTGTCATCTTGGTCAATCCTTTCCCATTTTTCGGGATCGACGGGAGCTTTTCATCAAATGCGAGACCGCCGATTCGCGACGTCAAAATACCGCCTCGGCTCCTCGTCGGAAGTTTATCGGCAAAGGGTATCATAGCGAATCGGTAGATTTTGGAAAGACCGAATAATTGACATAATCAATAAAAACGTCAACTTCATCAACGACGACGGTCGGCCTCTTGACTGTTGACGTCGTCGTTCATTCCGCGTACACTGCGTATAACGTCGCGCGCGGCGTTTAAATTTGAATCGCGCTTATTCGCTTATTACAAGGGACGGCGCGGGCGCGACCGGCGAGTCGCGTTTTCTTCGGAATCTATTCTCGCGCCGTCGGAGCGCGGAAGGAGAATCAATATGCGACGTTTGTTATTGTTGGTCCTTTCTGCGACGCTCGCGGCGGCGGGTTCGGCGTTCGCGCAGGTTCCTTCCAACGACCCGAACGATTACGCGGGGACCGATTCCGAGCGAATCGCCGCCGCCGTCGACGCCGGGGTTCAATATCACAACGGGACGGTCGTCATTCCGCCGCGCGTTCCCGACGAGGTCGCCGATCGGGATTATTGGCTTCTCGATTCCGCGATTCTTCTCCCTTCCGACGCGACGCTCACGTTAAAGTCCTGCGCGCTGAAGCTCTCCGACAAATGCCGCGACAACTTCATCCGTAGCGCGAACTGCGGCGCGGGAATCGAGAAGGTCGCGCCGATTAGAAACGTCCGCGTCGTCGGGAGCGGCGACGCGAAACTCGTCGGCGCGGACCGTCCTCGCGCGACGGGCGACAGCGGCAAGAAACTCGGTGAGCGAACGTACGGGACGGACGCGGGCAAAGAGGGCGAGTCGCAGACGGGAGACTGGCGCAATATCGGGATTCTTTTCGCGAACGTCGACGGGTTTTCGATTAGGAACTTGACGATCGTCAACGCGCACGCATGGAGCGTTTCGCTCGAGAAATGCTCCAACGGCGACGTGCAGGACGTGAAGTTTGAATCGGAAGAAACGCGCGAGATCGACGGGAAGCCCGTCAAGGTTCTCAACGTCGACGGGCTCGACATTCGCAAAGGGTGCCGCAATATCTTCGTCAAAGGAATTAGCGGACGCACGGGGGACGACCTCGTCGCGGTCACGGCGATCGTTCCTAAGACGAAGAAAGGGGGCGTTTTCGGCTCGACGGAGGTCTGCGACTATTCGGAGGAGGAGAACCTCGACGTCCATAACATCGAAATTCGCGACGTCGCGGGATACGCGGCGGGCGGTCATCAGATCGTCCGGCTCCTCAACGGGTCGGGAATCAAGCTCTACGACGTCCTCGTCGAGAACGTCGTCGACGAGTCGCCGACGGGCGTCGTCGACCGCGCGACGGTTCGAATCGGCGACGCGAACCCGGCGTGGGGCGGCGTCACGCCCTTGGGCGACGCTTACGCTTTCACGGTTCGCAATATCGAGTCGCGCTCGCGTCAGGCGATTCTGATCGCGGGGTCGCTCGCGGACTCTTCGATCGAGAACGTCAAAGACTACAACCCGGAGTCGCGGGGCGTCTGTTACGAGTCGGGCGTCGACAACGTGAAGAACGTCCGCGTCGAGGGCGTCGTTCATGTCGACGACGCTTCCGTTTCGAGTCCGAAGGCGCGCGATTAACGCGGAATTTGAACTGGGGCGGTATGACGGATTCAATGGGATGAAATACGACAAGACAATACGACTGAAAGACGGGCGGGCGCTTCGTTTGAGAAACGGCGAGGAGCGAGACGCGCGCGACGCGCTGGCAATCTTCATCCTCGGCCACGAGCAGACGGACTATCTCCTTTCGTATCCGGACGAAAACGACATGACCGTCGACGACGAGGCGCGGTTTCTCGCGAAGAAGGCTACGAGCGCCGACGAAATCGAGCTTCTTGCGTCTATTGGCGACAGAATCGTCGGGCTTGCCGGAATTGAACGCGTCGGAAGGTTTGACAAGATAAAGCGCCGCGCGACGTTCGGGCTTCACGTCGACCAAGAATTCTGGGGGCTGGGAATCGGTCGCGCGTTGACGCGCGCATGCGTCGAATGCGCGAGGATCGCGGGCTACGCGCAGCTGGAGCTTGAGGTCGTCGCGGAAAACGAGCGCGCGGTCGCGCTCTATCGGAGCGAAGGATTCGTCGAATTCGGACGCAACCCGCGAGGGTTTCTCTCTCGAAAAACCGGCTGGCGGGAATTGACGCTTATGAGGTTGGAATTAGATTGACGGCGGCTCTGAAACGGCGGCGGCAAGGGGCTTGAAGGCGGGAGCGGCGAAATATAGTTCGCTGAGTGGAAACTGTTCGCATCTTGGGAAACTTTTCTGTAACCCATTCCGTTTTTATTCCCCACAGGATACAATGCAGACGTGGGGAATAAACTTGGGGAATAAAACTGAGAAACAAACTTAACAAACAGTCTTGATCAATAGACTTATGAAAAATATTAGGGAAAAACTTAGGGAAAAACTTAGGGAAAAACTTGGGGAAAAACTTAAAAACTAAGAAAAGGAACGTCGGCGCCAACATGAATATTGAGTCAATCGTAAGAGAGCTCTGCGCTTATAACGACGAGCAGGAATGGTTTGAATTCAAGGAAAACTGGTTCCAGCCGGAAACGCTTGGCGAGTATGTTTCCGCCATGTCGAACGCAGCCGCATTTCATCACCGGAAATACGCCTTTTTCGTCTGGGGCGTCGGCAACGCCCCTCATGAAATCGTAGGAACGACGTTTAACCAGTATCGCGAGCATAAAAAGGAGCCTTATCAGAACTATCTCGCAAGAAATCTTTCTCCTAGCGTCAATTTTTCATTTGAAGAGGCCACGATCGACGGTAAACGCGTCGTCGCGCTCGTTATTCCAGCCGCAGAAGAAATCCCTACCGCGTTCAAAGATAAACGATATATCCGAATCGGGTCTTCTAAAGCGCCGCTGAAAGACTATCCGAAAAGAGAAATCCAGCTTTTCAAAATACTTAGCGGTAGAGCAGAAACAATCGAAACAATCCCCTCAAAGTACCAAGAACTAACCTTTGCCAAGCTTTTTGGTTATTATGGTTCAAGGGGGCTTGTTCTCCGGAAAGAGACTTTTATTAAGAACCTGGGACTCAAGAATAACAACGGAGAATTCAACATCCTTGCGCAACTCCTGTCCGACGACTCCCATATTCCGCTACGCGTTTCAATTTTTGACGGCGAAACGAAAGCCTCTCCCCTTTTTTCTGTTCGAGAATTCGGGAATTCCTGCATTTTGTACAGCCTCGACGAGCTTCTTCGCTACGGGGACGTCCTCAATCTGATTCAAACGGATGAAAGAAACAGAATCGTCGAGAGAAAAGAAGTCGCGTTATTCGACAATAATGCTTTCCGCGAGGCCGTCGTCAACGCCGTCTTACATAATCGGTGGATCGACGGCGTCGAGCCGATGATTTCGGTCTTTTCAAATCGCATTGAGATTCAAGAGGGGTTTTAAAGTTTTTTTTAATTTT
>CAMZHY010000410.1 GCA_947307005.1 uncultured Planctomycetaceae bacterium | reverse complement strand
CGGTCACGGCCTGCACGGAACGAATGCCGTGGATGCGTTCGCCAAAGGGCTCCGTATACTGGTCGGCGACAGGCGCGGGAACCGGCTGCGCGGCGTTCGGCGTGACCGTCATCGATTCGGAGACGGAGCGAACCTTAGGAATGTGGCGCACGAAATTCGCAATCTCGTCGCGATCCGCTTCCGACGCGACGTCGCCTCGGAGACGAACCTTGCCTTCCTGATACGCAACTTCAATGTTGTACTGCGGATACTGCTGCGTAAGACGCTGAGCGATCCTATTGGCCTCTTCCTGGTTGCCGGCTTGGACGCTCGGAACGCCGAGAGCGATGACTAAGCCAAAAAAAATCGGCACGAACAAACGTCGCATGCTTTTCCTCCTGCCAAGATCAAATCCCTGTCGAATTAAAACGTCTGTTCACACCGACGGTTAAACGTCGCGACGACTTTCATACGCAGCCTGCGCGTCCCTTCGCGTTATGCGAATGAAAGCGGGTCGAAATGAAACGCCGACGCTCAACTACGCGAACGACTGAGGGGATGACGTTGATCTCGGGAATTCGTGTGTTTGTAGTGAATGGGGTTATCTCTATCCGAGACGTTCTGAATCCGTCGCCGGGCTGACGCCGCGCGTATCGACGCTTTCCAAGCCCTAAACGAACCCAGCTTTTTTCCGGCCGCCGAAGCGGATTTCTCGTTAAAACGACGCGCGAACCGACGTGTTTCGCCAAGAAACGACGCCGCGCGGTGTTCGCAGGAAACGCCCTTCGGCGCCTTCTCCCGCTGAACTGTTTATCGTTATTTTCCATATTCTAGTTCACTTGAAATTGATATTTTTTTCGATTTCCCCAAAAACTCGCGACTTTTCTAGGAGTCCGTTCAGACCTTGTCGCTTGTATCGGCTCGATAATCAATTCCTGAACCTCCCATAAAATCGGCTAATCCCCTACTCCTTCTCCAGTCGTAACAAAAAAAAGTCCGCCAAAAGGCGGACCAAAAGGGCAAAAACGGAAAAAACGCGTTCCGAAAAGGTCGTTTTCTTACTTGTAGACGTCGCTTCTGTGACCTATCGATAACGCAAGAACAACCAACTTATCGTCTTCAATCAGACATATCAGACGATAATCGCCAATTCGATATCGCCATAGCCCGCTGAGGTTGGCTGTCAACCCTTTTCCGAAGGTTCGCGGATCGTCGCAGTCAACCAGTTTTTTTTCAATCCAAGACTTGACGATTTTCTGCGTGTAACGATCAAGCTTTTTAAACTCCTTGTCGAATCTTGGCGTCGTTTCTATGCGATAACTCATAAGTCGCATTCCTTCCAGAGTTCGTCGATCGAGCGACTTCTCCTTCCCTCTGCGACATATTCGTCGTAGGCTTCCTGAGCGACGACAACGTCATACTCATCCTCAATTCTTTCGAACAACGCCCTCTTGAAAGCCTCCGCAAGCGTGTATGAATGAAGTTTAGCGTAGCTCTCCGCCAGAGCCCTTTCCTCGTCTGTCAACCGGATAGAAAACGCCATATCGACTCCCTCCGCAAAATGCAACGCGTAGTGTTTTAACCTGTACTATATTGTACTACATCGGAAAATATTTGTCAACGTCCCGTTCAATATTATTTTCCGAAACAGCCTTACGGCGCTTACCGACGTCGCAAAGATCTAAGCTTAGGCGAACGAATTTCAGACGAGAATCACCTGAATCTCGGGGTCGAGGAGGCTCTGGAGCGAGACCGTAACGAGAATATCGAGCGTCTCCGCCGCGCTGTCGCACCCGTCGCACGCGCCGGTAAAGGAGACGTAAACGAGATTCCCTTTCACGTCGACGATCTCTACATCGCCGCCGTCGCGCTTTAAGACGGGGCGAACCTCCTCGTCGATAATTCGCTCGATGAGCTTCGCGCGCTTGTACGGCGACGCCTTCGCGTATTCTTCGCGAGGATCGACGAACGACGCGTCTTCCGCCGTCTCGGTCGTCGTCGCGGGACTTGCGGGCGCGTCCGTCGCGAGCGTTAGCGGGACGAACCCGGAGCCGGGCGCCGACGCTTCCGCCGTCGCCGCGGCGGGCTTTTCGTCGGGCTTTCCGACGCCTTCGCAAGTCTCAGGCGCCGCGTCGGTTTCGACGGGCTTGCTCCCCTCGCAGCCGCTCCAGATGTCGGTGAGAATATCCTGAATGTCGCCGCGACACGACCCGCAGGCGCCCCCCGCCTTGATCGCGCCCGTCACTTCGTCGACCGTCTTGAGCTTGAGTTCCTTGATTTTGCGACGCAGATACGGCTCCGTGATCCCGAAGCATGAGCAGACGAGCCGCCCCTCGTTCTCGTCGACGTTGAGCTGTTTATACCCGAGCGCCGCCATGTCGACCCCGCGCTTGCTCGCCCAGTCGAAGACCGCCGTCTCCAGCGCCTCCGCGCCCATGACGGAACAGTGAATCTTCTGCGTCGGCAGCCCTTCGAGATAATCGACGATATCCTGATTCGTCAGCTTAAGCGACTCGATCGGGGTGAGCCCGCGCTCTTCGATGATTCGGCACAGCGCCTCCGACGCCGCGATTGCAGACGTGCAGCCGAACGTCAGGAACTTCGCCTCGACGATCTTGTCCTTGAGCGGGTCGTCGGGATCGCGCGCTACGCGAAACATGAACTTCAGCGCGTCTCCGCACGCGACCGACCCGTGCTCGCCGACCCCGTCCGCGTTCTCAATCTCGCCGACGTGCGTCCCCGACTTGCCCTGAACGGCGTCCATGAACAGTTTTTTCGTCTTCTCGCTGTATTGCCAACTCATTTCTTTTCGCTCCCGTCAAGACGCGACAAAAAACGCCCCGCGCAAACTTGCGCGCGCTCCCGTCGCCGCTCATTATATACCGCGAAAGAAGGGACTCCAAGGGGTTCTCGCGTCGTGAAAAACTATGCAAACGCCGCGCCATTCGCCCAAAGAACGCGGCGCGCGGAACCTTCGCTCGCTTTACAACTCGCGCGATTTCGATAGAATACTCCCGTAAAATTCTCCACCTTCGTTCCGAAAGGATCAACCATGGGCGTAACTTTTGACGTTGTTAAGGAAATGACTTGGCGCGGGCTGCTCAACCAGGCCACGGATGAAAAAATCGGCGAGTTCCTCGCGACCCCGCGCGTCGTTTACAACGGCTTCGATCCGACGGCGGACTCCCTTCACGTCGGACATCTCGTCGCGATCATGAACCTGCGGCGGTTCCAGCGCGCCGGACACAAGCCGATCGCGCTCGTCGGCGGCGCCACGGGAATGATCGGCGACCCGAGCGGGCGCAGTTCCGAACGCAATCTCCAGACGCTCGACCAGATTCAGCACAACGTCGAATGCATCCAGAGTCAGCTCGCGCGCTTCATCGACTTCGACGATCCAACCAAAGGCGCGCGTCTCGTCAACAACTACGACTGGCTCAAAGACTTCTCGTATCTCGCGTTTCTGCGCGACGTCGGCAAACTCTTCCAGGTCAACGTCATGCTGACGAAAGATTCCGTCAAGAGCCGCCTCGACTCCGATTCCGGTCTGAGCTACACCGAGTTCAGCTATATGCTGCTCCAGTCTTACGACTTCGTCCACCTCTATAAGGCTTACGGGTGCGAAGTTCAAATCGGCGGCAGCGACCAGTGGGGCAACATCACGGCGGGAATCGATCTGGCGCGACGAACGGAAGGCGTCCAGCTCTACGGGCTCACGAGCAAGCTGCTCCTCAAGAGCGACGGGCAGAAGATGGGCAAATCCGCGT
>CAMZHY010000409.1 GCA_947307005.1 uncultured Planctomycetaceae bacterium | reverse complement strand
CTGCGTTAGCTGATGACTCATTACTCCAGGAGCGCTTTTAATAAACAAAAGCGAACCAAACTGGAAAAACGGCGAGTTGACAAGAATCTCACGTTTTGTCTCGTGCATTGCCACCCAGAGCGTTTCGAAACTTTCTTGGGAGCTTTCGGCATTTTCCATCAGTTCTCCGAATTGGCGTTCCAATTTTTCCCATGTTTTTTCGTAATTGGCCAATTTCGGAGCGAATGCGTCAAATTTATCGTTGATTTCCTCGTCATAAGGCGACAAGGATTCGTAACCCTCTGTTTCCAGCGTTTTCTGGAGTTCGTCAATTAAGGCTCGACCTTCTGCAAAACGTTTCGTAAGAATTTCTTGATAAGAACGCGGCTCGTTTGGCACTCCAAATCCATCTTGTATTCGCCAGTCCCATTGAATCAACGCTTTTTCAAGCGCTGGTCGGAAGTTTGGGGAAGTATCAATAGGATCGAGAGACTGGTTTTTTCGCAATGGTTCGAGGGATAGAGGCGTAAGTTGACCATTAACTTCAATTTGGAAGTCAAGAAGTTCGACAACGCAAAGGGACTCGTTTTCATCCGTGCCGTTTATCTCATAATCTGGCGCGGAACATGTGAGGGATACCTCTTGGCTAATTGAAAACGTTTGAAATTCAGTCGTTAATTCAGCGGCGACGGAAGCGCTTTGAGGGGTATTCCAGCTAATCGACGGGTGATATTTACCGAGACTCCTTGCCTTACAACTAATAGCGCCGCTTACGGCGGGAAGAATAATTTTAACCTCGGATTTCGGCGTCAAATCGACGTAGAGTCGATAATCTGGCTTTTGCTGAAGACCGCATTTCGGAAAGCCGAGCAAGAGGAGTTGAGAACTCTGTTCACCGGTGTGATAGAACCAACTTCCAGCTACCGTTCCGTAAGATGGTTTAACCGGAGTTGAATTGATGACGACGCGGGTTTTAGAGAATGGCGAATCATTTTCACTAAGAGATGATTGCGCTTGGAGCGTCGAGACTATTGTGAAAAAAAGGAAAACAGGAATCCACTTTTTAAGCGAACGGAATAAGCAAACGCCGATAATCATACGAACAACCTTTGGGGAGGAGTGGAAAAACAACGTTCTAGTAGTTCTGCTGAAAAGAACCTTCAAGTTCGTCGAGTTTGTTGAAGACGTACTCAAGAGCGCTTCTAGCGTCGGAGTACCCAGTTCGGTGACCTTCGTTTTCACGTTCGATAAGGAGAACATCGCCGCCAATCTTTTTAAGAACTAGGGCGAGGCGTCTAGCGCTGTCCGGTTCGACTACCGTATCGAGCGATCCAAGAGTAATAGCTAACGTTTTTCCGAGAAATTTTTCAGGGAAATATTCGGCGCTACGTTTTTTGTATTCCATTGGAATTTCGATCTTTGAACCTCCGAACGAGTCGGAAATTGCGTCCTGAAAGCGCTCATATTCAAGATGGTTTGCAGTTCCGTTCATTGCAACGACGGCGTCGACAAGTTCTGGATGAAGAGATGCAAAGGTGAGCGAAGAGGATCCACCCATTGAGGCTCCCGTTATCAGAACCCTGTCGATCTTTCTCTTCTCTTTTTGCTCGACGATAATTTGCTCGACGTCTTTTTCTGCCGCTGGTCCCATCCATGACGTTGTTCCTCGGTATTGAGGAGATATGACGATTGCGTTATGATTTGCGGCGACGTCAAGGACTGCGTTGAACTCGGCGTGGACGCCGTTAAATATTTGCCCCAAGTCAGAGCCGTGTCCATGGAGAGCGACGATAAGCGTCGTTGTTTTAGATTCGTCGTAATTACCCGGCAGATATTCGAAATACTGCTGTTCCGTATCGTCAAACGCCCTAAAAACGCAAAGCGACGCCTCGATAGACGGTCGATTTGTTTCAGGCAACTGAGCGTTTTCGTTGGCGTCTAGCGGGAGAATGGAAAGCGACGAAAAAACGAGCAAGGCGAAGACGCCGATTATTTTACGGAAACAACGAGGGTTTGTCATGATGTTTACATAACCTCTTAAATAATCACGATTATACGACGTGGAATTCCATGTTGAAAAACGCCCAAACTTGGTTCAGATTATAATCAAATGGTTAGCGGAATAAAAGTCATGGAGGGGGCGGAAAAGGGAGAATTGAAAAGAAGTGCATTTAGAACTACGGATTGCGAATTATTGAACCCGCGCGAGAAAGACGTATAATCGACGTGCCGTGGGTTGTGGCTTGGCGTCTGTTGGGTTGTTAGGACGGCGTTCGTATCGCATTGGAACGAGTGTCGGCGTTGCGTATTTTTAACCTCTTTCGATAATGAACAACGCGATGAATTATAAAAATATGATCGTCTTTCTTATCGTTCTTTTGGGGCTTTGTAAAACTCTTTTTGCCGACGTGGGAGACAGTAGGTTTGAACCGACGCCAGCTCATCCGAGTTTTCGTTCCGTTTCTCTGGACGAGGTGGAATATGCCCTCCGGAACCTTCATTCGGCGCCCCGTCTGCTCTTGACGGACGAGGCGCTTTCTGAGACTCGTAAAAAGCTTGAAACCGACAAACTCTGGTTTGAGTATTACGCGGCGTTGAAACAATTTGCCGATTCTAAGTTAGAAGCCAAGCCCGTCGAACGCGTTGTTACAGGGCGACGACTCCTTTCCGTGTCGCGCGAGGCGCTGGGACGTATTTTTGACTGGAGCTTTTTGTATCGTTACACGGGTGAGGATAGATACGCTAAACGAGTAGAGAAAGAAGTTTTGGCGATTGCTGAATTCCAAGATTGGAATCCTTCGCACTTTTTGGACGTCGCTGAGATGACAACCGCGATGGCGATTGGTTACGATTCCTGTAAGGAGACCTTCTCAGAAGTGAATCGATCAAAGATCCGCGATGCGATCTATACAAAGGGAGTTCTCGAAGCTCTTAATTTCAAAGGGGGGTGGAAACGTAACGTTGCGAACTGGAATCAGGTTTGTTGGTGCGGCGCCCTTTACGGTAGTTTGGCGATTATTGACGAAGTCGATTCAGATGAGAGATCGAAAATTACACAACTTGTTTGGAGTGCGGTTAATGGCGTGACATGGAGCATGTCGTCGTATGAACCTGATGGTAATTACACTGAGGGGCCGGGATATTGGGGGTACGGAACGAGTTTCAACATATTGCTTATTAGCGCTCTTGAATCAGCTTTGGGCGAAGATTTTGGTCGTTCGAAAAGTCCGGGGTTTTTGAAGTCAATCGATTATTATGAACATGTTTTTGGAACGACCGGGGCCGCGTTTAATTATCCTGATTCAGGCGGGGGAAAATTGTTTGAACCCACCGCATTCTGGTATTCAAACAGACGTGATCAGCCCTTCGCGCCTTGGAATGAAATGAACGCTATTCTAGCCGCCGATCGAGTCGCTCACAATCAAGGACGTAAAGACGATCGTCCTTTTAGCTCGCTCGTTCGAGAACGACTCGCCGTAGCTGCGCTCCTTTGGGGGGAAAGCGTTACAGAACTGCGAGCGCCCGTGGAGCTCGGGTATGTGGGGAAAGGCTCTGGACTTTGTTGCGTAGCGCTCTTTAGAACAGCTTGGCGTCAGGATGCGGCGTATCTTGGAATTAAATGCGGCGTTCCCAAAGCGCCCCATGGTCATCTTGACGAGGGAAGTTTTGTCTACGACGACGGCGGTGTTCGCTGGATTGTTGAACTTGGGCCCGAGGATTATCATAAGATTGAATCTCTCGGTATGAATTTGTGGGACGTCTCGCAAAAATCTGATCGA
>CAMZHY010000408.1 GCA_947307005.1 uncultured Planctomycetaceae bacterium | reverse complement strand
GGCTTTTTCTATGTCCGGGCTTTTTGAATGGTTGTTTAGGAAGAAAAAAGCTTTTGCGGACAGGTTCGTCGAAAAATGAAAAACCAAAATCGAAAACACCGTTGGAGCGTCGATAGTTGTTGAGAGTAAAACCATAGTCTCGAGCGGAAAGTCTTTTCAACCAGTCGTCCAGCGGTTCTGAGACGAGATTGTCGTCGAAATCTCGAGAATCGAGCCAAGGAATTGACAAAAGCGGCGCGTCGAGGTTGTGAACGATAAGCAACAGAGGATCGTACTCTTTATACTTCGGGGGATATTGTTTCAACCTCGAGAAGAACTAAATCCGTCTTCGATTTTTCACGTACGGTGAGTTCGACTGGCTCCGCTTGGAGCTTTTTCCCTTTGACTTCAATCGTAGGCGAGGGAATTGTAATAACGCCGGCGCGTTTGGGTGTTAAGCGATAATTGTAATCTGTCGCATAGTTTTCGGTTCGAATTGAATTAATAATTCGAACGCTGGAACGTTTTGTCGGTTCAAACGATTCAATGGAGAAATCATCCTTCAGTTGTTCCAAAGAAGGAATCGAGTCAGTGTTAGCGTTAATTACCGAAATCGTCAGTTTTGCCGACTCTCCCTCATAAATTTCCTTAGGGGTTACGCTAATTTCCAACTTTGGCTCGCCTTCCGCCGCAAAAAGGGCGCGTTTAACGGCAAGAGAATTTGACGATAACGTAACGATGAGAAAAACAAGGAGAAGTATTCTTTGAATGATTTTTAAAACTAGCATTGCGTCGTCCTTTGGGAACGATTATTGTGCAGGCGGAAGGCGTTGGAGAACGGCGAACGAAAGTTGCCTAAATATCCCTCCTGTTGAAAGGGAAATTTACCAGTCCTTTCCCGATTTTTCTCTTTTTTTCAGCGCTTGACGCACCGCTTCACGTTGAGGTTCGGCGTCTTTCTGACGGCGAAAAACACGTCTCATGAGTTCGTCCGCTTGTTTTTGTTCCTCGGTTTTTTTCTCCTCCCCGGCCTTCTTTTTCTTCTGTTCCGGCTCCTCTATTTCGATCGTGGTCCCCATTTCTTGAGGATTGTTTTCTCCTTGGTTGTTAGATTCGTTTTCTTTAGGGGAGTTCGGGCGCTCTAATTCATCGGGAATTGTTTCGTCTTCCTTGCGTTGACGATCATTCCCTTGGTCTTGTTGATTAGAGTTTTCATTTTCCTGATTTTGACTTTGATCGTCAGGAGTTTGATTCTGATCATGTTGATTTGAATCTTGGTTTTGTCGGTTTTTATCTTGATTCTTTGATTCCTGGTTATGTTGGTTGTCTTCTTGAAACGGCTTGGCTATTTCTTCTAGTATCTCGGCGATCCTTTTTTGGGTTTGAAGAAGTTGATTTTTGTTTTGATCTTGTGCTAAATCAGATTGAACAAGAGCGTTAATAATTTCTACCGTTTTTTTGAGTTCCTGCTCTCGTTCTAGCGCGATATGGGCGGATCTGAGAGCGGGATCTTCGTCTGATTGTCCAGCTGTCGGCGATAATTCAGAATCGTTAGGATCGAAGATCGGTTCGTCTGAGCCCGACGAGTCGTCCCATTCCGTATATCCAGGGGACGAAATTTCTTGACTCGAATTGTCTGATTTCCCCGGGTGGGTTTCAACGATACGTCGCGCTTTTCTCATTATCTCGTCGACGGAAAGAGTAAGCGCGTCTCTACTCCAGCAAAAGTCGTCAAATCGATCGAGATCCGACTGCTTGAGTTGATCTTCTTGCAATTCTTTGTAGCAATTTGATTCGTCACGGGATCGTCCAACGACAAGCTCGTCGTATTGCGCCGGCACGTCGTAGAACGTCCTAAGTTGCGTCTCCGCGCGTCTGAGTTCTTTTCGCGCGGCGTCGGCGTCGTAGCGGTCTAGTTTTTTCGAGGCCTCCAAGGTTCGGGTTTTGAAAAGATTCAAAGCCTGCGAAATTTTTTCCGCTCCTTCGGCGTCGGATTCCTTTAGCGTCGACATTTGTTGCGATGGGAGCGCGGTAGGATTCGCAAGAAGCGACGGCTCTGCGTTGGGATTGGCTAGGCGCGAACATAGTCGTGTCGCAATTGTACTGACGTCGTCGTTAACATCGTTGATTTCAAGCTTTTTCTTACCGAGAGAACGATAGTAATCTGCGGAAAGCTTTGAGGGATTTGCGTCTTGGATTGGACCGATCATCTCGTCAAGTTCGCGACTTAACCAGCGTAAATGGTCTTTAGGATCAGAGAAGGCGTTTTCACGGAGTTTCTTTTCTTCGCCTCGTTCATGTTCGTCAAAATTTGCACGCCAGTTTGACGCGATTTCAGCGTTCTGGAGCGATTCACGACCAAGTTTTCGGTTCTCTTGAGCTGTAAAGAATCTTAGCGAAGAGGTCTCCGCCAAATCGGCGATTTCTCGACGCCGTCGATCGCGTTCACGGCGCGCGGCGTCGTATTCCTCAACGGGGTCTTTAGCTTGTGATTTCTCACCGTCTTGAGGTTGCGCGACTTCTGAATCTCCGTCTTGAAACCCGTTTTTTTCCTTGGAATATAAGCTTTGGTCGCTTTTTAGTGTTTTAGCGTTCTCCCGCGCTTTTTGAAGTTCGACCGCGGCAAGATTGTAGTTGGCGCGACTTGAAACTTCGGGCGTCTTTGCGTCGGCAAGTTCCGTTTGTAACACGACAAATTCATCGAAGTCTTTTTCTGCGATTTTTAACGAGCGATTGTAAGTTTTGATTTCTTGGCTTTTGTCTTTCGGTTTTGAAGTCGCGCTGATTTTGTCGACGTTTTCATCCAGTGGATTGGCGTATGTTTCGTTCGTGAGGACTAAAGTCAGGCATGTCGCTAAAAAGGCGACCGCGGCAAGAATTCCGCTTTTTCTCTGTGAAATTCGCGCTGGACAGAAATAGAAGAGCATAAACGAAAATAGACCAAAAGCCAGAAATGGTTGATAACGATTTTTGAGAACAACGCGAGATTCTTCGGAAATCTCGTCGCGATCTTGAATTTCGACGCTAGTTTTGTAAACGTCCGCAAAATTTAGTTTTGAATCGGCGTAAAAACAGCGTCCTTTTGATATCTTAGCGATTTCTTTGAGCGTCTCGACGTCCGTTTTACTGATTGCTTCTCGACCGTCAAACGTTTTGTAGCCGACGCGATCGCCATTGACGTTGAAAACGGGAATTTTGGCTCCATCGGGGGAACCGATTCCAATAGCGACGATTGGAACGCCCATTTCCGCTGCGTTTTTGGCCGCTTCAAGCGGGAAGGAGTCATGATCTTCTCCATCGGTTATGAGGAAGATTAACCGTTTTCGTTCGGGTTCCTCCCCAAAGCGTTTTAACGCGAGACGAATTGCGTCTCCCGTCGCTGTGCCGCCTAATCTAACCGTTTTCGTATCGACTTTTCGCAAGAGTTCGCGGAAAAAATCATAATCAGTCGTAAGAGGTATCTCGACCTGAGCGGAACCTGCAAACGCGACAAGTCCGATTCTGTCGCCAACCGCCGCGTCGAGTAGATCTTCAACGTCTAGTCTAGCGACGGTTAGACGATTCGGAGAGACGTCTTCTGCGAGCATTGAATCAGAAACGTCGAAAAGGACGAAGACGTCGCGTCCGAAAACCTCTTGAGTTTCTTCCTCTTCGCCGAAACGAGGTCCGGCGAAAACACAGAGAAATGCGATTAACGATAGGAGAAGAAACGTATATTTTGCGATTAAAATTGACTGCGAACTCGAACCAAAAAGCCGAGCGCGCATATCTTCGGCAAAGGTTGCTTCGATTTCTCGACG
>CAMZHY010000407.1 GCA_947307005.1 uncultured Planctomycetaceae bacterium | reverse complement strand
ATGAGCACGATCCAAAAAACGATCCGAGGGCTCGCGGGGCGAAAAAAGGACGGATCGCGAGAATCTCTGACCGTTCTCTCAGCGATCACACAAAACCAACCTGGCGACGTCGCAGAAAGGTTGATCTCAGAGACCCCGGAATTCGGGACGGTTGTTCTCCCGTTCGTAACGTCGCTTCCTGATAATTTCGACGCGTGGAAAGCTTATCGAGAGCGGCGGGAAACGGTTCTTCGGAAGGAGCCGATTGATCGAGCTCGTACAATTTTGGCGAATTATTATCGAGAACACAAAGAAGAGCTTTCCGACCGCGTCGAGGTTGACGATCCTCGACTCTTCGAAAGTTGGCAAATCGACGCGATTCACTACGCGGTCGACTATTGGGCTGCGTCGGAAACGTCTTTCTGGTGCGAATTCCAGAACGACGCGAGGCGCGCGAACGCTGAGAGCAAGGGAGGCTTGACCGCGATCGAAGTCGCTCGCAAGCAGCGCGTCAACGCGGAAGGAACTCCGCTCCGGCGTTGCTGGGTTCCGGACGAGGCGGACGTGATCGTCGGTCACGTCGACGTCGGCGAGCACTATTTGAACTATGAGCTCGTCGCGTATTCGCGGGACTTCAAGACGGTTCACGTCGTCGACTGCGGGATATGGCCGGAACAACCGGACGGAACGGCGACGAAACACAAATACGCGCGCGATCTTCAGGAAGTCTACACGATCGGCGACAAATTCGACCGCCTGCACGACGCGACGCTGGAGCTACTCGTCGACCTCTTCGAGCGTCAATACTTTGACCAGAACGGCGAGCCGCTCGACCTTAACGTCGCGACGGAATTCGAACAACACGCTCACGCGCGCGGGCGCGTCTCGAAACGCTTCGCGAGGCTCGCGATCATCGGGGTCGACTGCGGAGACCAAGAGATGGACGCGGCTCTCTGGAGCGCGATCGACGACTTTCACAAAATCGACGACGGAAAATATTTTGGAAAAGCTATTCCGACGTATGGAGTCGAGGCTGGCGTTCGACTCTTGCGATATTACGAGCTTAAGCCGGGCGAATGGCGACGCGACCGACGAGCGGCGACCGGGTTCGACTGGATCGAAAACGCGAAGAGTCGTCAGGCGATCGCGCGATCCTATCCGAGCGTCTACGCGTCTTTGACATACGACGCGAACACGGCCAAAACGAGACGCGACGCGGCGTGGAAGCTCCCGCTCGGACGCGACGGAGCGGCGACTCTCTTCGACGGCGCTGGATACCCTCAAGAGATCATGCAGTTTGCGCGACATCAAACGGCGGAGGAATATCGGACGATCCGAAAGAGCGGGCTCGAATATCGCAAATGGGAGATGAAGAAGCCGCGCGTCTCGGACAACGAATTCCTCGACACGGACGCGGGCTGTCGCGCCCTGGCGGAGTACGTCGGATGCTCCGAGGACATTCGCGGCAAAGAAAACCGAAGAGGGAGGACGTTCAATGTCAGGAATGAATCTGGACGGTCTGAAGGTCGTCTACGATACGCTTATAGAAGCGTTAGAACGCGCTAAGAAAGAAGCAAATCCCGCGCTCGTCAAGGCGATTGAGAGCTGGGCGGAAGAGGTCAGACGATCGTCGAAACTCAAACTTTCCCGGCCTTCCTGGCTATTAACGAGCTCGATCGTCGATAAGGTCATTGACTACGAGAAAACCGGTAAAATCTTGGGGATCGTCGGCTTCGAGAAAACGAGCGGCGGCAAACGAACGCCGGGCTCTTACGGCCAATATCATGAGGCGGGATGGGCGCCTGATCGAAAGGTCGTCAAGGTTCCAGCTCGCTTCCTCAGGCGAGCGAAACAGGACAGCGCGGGAGCGCTGAAAAAAGACATTGACGACGCGCTCACGGACGTTCTCGCGATCTTCGAGCAAACGATTAAAAGGAGCTGAGAGAATGGCGGTTTATTCGGTCGATTTAAAGAAAGACGGTCGTCAGATACGTCAGAAATTCGAAGGTCAATGGCGAAAGAAAATAACGACGATTACGAGCGGCTCGAACATTACGAGGATCGTCCAGAATACGCCGGTCGTCAAGACGACCGGTCAGGTCGTCTTCGTCGTCGACGTGACGGAAAAGGACGAACAGCCGATCTCGATCCTCTGCGATCGTCGCCTTCCTCAGCTATCAGAGAATTACGTCGAGAACGGCGTCGTCTACTGGGGCGTATACTACATCGACGCGGTTCCTCGTTTCGTCGGCCCCGCCGGAGCGTATTATCGCTGGGAGATAACCTACACGCTCGGCGGCGAATTCTCAAAAACTCCGACCCCTGAGGCGGGGTCGACCTCGGAGACGATCCTTAACTTCTCGACCTCGACTGAGCTCGAAGAAGTCGCCTCAGCGGTCGATCTCAATGGGAATTGGAACGTCAACAGTATCGGCGACTTCTTCGCCGATCCGATCACGCTCAAATTCGGAATTCTGAACCTTAACTACTCGCGACGAGAATATTCCAATCCGCTCTCGAGGATATTCGACTTCTTTCAAACGGTCAACTCGTCAAGCTGGTACGGACTCGCGGCGGGAACGGTTCTTTGTTCCGATATCTCCTTTAGAGCGACAGAAACGACGAGCGAGACGACATACGACGTTGATTATAAACTTCAATACAGAAGTCGAGGGTGGAACGTCGAAAAAGCGAACAGCGGGCTATATTACGCCTCTGGCGGCTATAAGTATCGAGCGTTAAACGACGACGGCTCTCCGACAGAGGAACCGATTCTTCTCGCAGCGAACGGAACGCCGCTCGCACCCGGCGCGAGCCCTGTCTTCGAGACCTTCAAGACTCATCCGAGCGCGGACTTCTCCGCGTTGAATCTCCCCGATCCTTTCAACCTTTGACACAAAGAAAAGAAGGGGGGACGGCGCTCAAAAGAACGCCGTCCCCCCTTTTTTTTTTCAAGCATCGCTACTCGAAGTGCGCGCTCGCATTATACGAGAAAAACCTCTAAGATCAACCCCAAACGCGCGGAGCGTTCCCGGCGGCTTCTGCGATCTCATAGAGATAATACGCGGACTGATTCGCGGTCTCCAGAGCCGCGCCGGTCGTTTCTTCGATCTTCGCGGTTGAATTCTGAATGTTCGATTGAAACGAGCTCGTCGCGTTTCTGACTTGCGCGAGATAGAGTTCCTCCGAGCCGGCGGTCATCGAACGGGCGAGCTCGTTCTTTTGACCAGAGCTCGCGCCCTGGGCGACGTTCTCAAACTTCCCGTCGTCTGACTCCAGAGTCGCGAGATAAGCGTCAATCGCCCTTTCTCGAAGCGCGTCGGCCTCGTTCGCGCTGATCGCGTTCTGACGAAGCGCGTCCCCGATCTTCTCGAGCGTCTCCTTGTATTTCTGAACTGGGCTCTTGAGCGACTCCATAAGCGCGTCGACTCCGAGCGCATTTCTCGTCGCTTGCGTTTTCTTTTCCGCTTCGAGCTGAGCGGCGGCGGCGTCGCGAGCCTTTTCGAGCTTTTTCGCCGCGCTTTCGAGACGCTTATCGCGTTCCGTCGCGTCGATCAGGCCGTCCGCATATGCTTCCTCCGCTCGCTTGCGTCGCTTCTCGTATGCTCTCAGCTCGTCGACGGACACGTCGAACGATTTCGCGAGACGTTCCTTCGCTTCATTGACGAGCCGATCGCGTTCTTTCTGCGAGACGATCCCGGACTTGAGCGCCGCGTCGAGCTCACGGAGTCGCTTATTATATTCCGCGCTTGCGCTGCGATCCTCGACACCGAGTTTGTTCCTCGCCTCGTCTCTGCGGTGTTTCGTCGCGTCATGGTACG
>CAMZHY010000406.1 GCA_947307005.1 uncultured Planctomycetaceae bacterium | reverse complement strand
CGCCAACCACTTCCAACTCACTTGTCCGACCGCATATCGCGATAGACGACCTCGGCGAGGGCGCGCATGACGGCGTCGTATTTGGCTTTGTCGGAAAAGAGCGACTCGAAGGTTTCTTGCGATTCTTTGAAGCTGTCGAGCGCGGCTTTCTCAAACGCTTTCGGGAAGACGCTTTCCTCGAAAATGAGCGGGTCGGTCGTTTTCGCTTGGCTCTTGAGTTTGGAGTCGCGCATAAATCTCGCTAAGAGCGCGTTCAGAATCACGCGGTCGCCGTCGGTAAAGGCGCCTTTAAATCGCTCGTTGATTCTTTCGATGATTTCGTCAAGGGGTTCTTTTTTTTCGGGTTCTTTTGCGTCCCTGCCGCTTGCGGGCTCGAAGACGCCCTTTTTCTCTTCGAGCGCGATCGAACCTTCAAAGGTCTTTCGCAACTTGTAGAATTCGAGCTTGATCTTCCCTTCGAGATCGACCGGCGGTTTCGTATCGGACGGAAGAAGATCGAACAGGTAGCTCAGGAAGACGTATTCCTTGTGCAGATCCTTGTCGAACATCCGCGCGACTTGGGAGACGTAGCCGTACCATTTAATCATGTTGCGGCACAGGAAGCGGAACTGATAGCGGTCGTCGGGAGAGAGTTTGTTATAGCGGTCGGCGACGGGCTTCAACGCGCTGGTCATCCGCCCCATCGACTTTGAGTCCTGTTTACGGGGGCCGAAATACTCTTTCGAAAACGCCTCGATATCGGGGTCGAAATAGACGGCGAAGTCTCGAAGCTCTTTCTGCGTCTGATAAATCAGGTCGGCGTTGACCTCGCGCGCCAGCGTCGTTTCCTGATAGAACGGCTGAAACGCTTCCTGGATTTCTTTTTGCGTATTGACGAAATCCAGAATAAACGTATCCGTCTTGCCCCGGCATGCGCGGTTCAGGCGCGACAGGGTTTGAACCGCTTTGACGCCCTTGAGTTGTTTATCGACGATCATCGTGTGCAGCAGCGGCTCGTCGAAGCCCGTCTGATACTTTTCGGCGACGATAAGAACGTGGAAATTCTCATGGAACTCCGCTTTCGTCTGCTTTTCTCCGATGTGGCTCCCGTCTTTGCGGACGTTGAGTTTCGGCTCGTCGTACTCGACGTCGCCGTCCTTAACGGAGCCGGAAAACGCGACGAGAACGCCCACGCCGACGTACCCGTTCTCCTCGATATACTTCTTGCACGCTTGAAAGTATTTCACCGCCGCGAGCCGCGACGAGGTCACGACCATCATTTTGCCGCGCCCGCCGATCTTATGCCGCGTCGTCGCCATAAAGGTCTCGACGATGATCTTCGCCTTTTGGGAGATATTGGTCGGGTGCAGTTCCGCAAACTTGCGGATCACCTTGGCGGCGCGAGAACTGGGGACGTCGGGGTTGTCTTGAATCGTCTTGGCGATCTTGAAGCACGTGTCGTAGGTCATGTAATTCTGGAGAACGTCCAGAATGAACCCTTCCTCGATCGCCTGACGCATGGAATAGACGTGGAACGGGCGATAGCCTCCGCCCTCTTGTTCCACCCCAAACATTTCGAGCGTCGTATTCTTGGGCGTGGCGGTAAAGGCGAAAAACGAAAGGTTTTTGTGCTTTCCGTGCGCGAGCATTTCCTGAACGAGCGGGTCCGTTCGGTCGATTTCGTCTTCCGCTTTCCCTTCGATTTCGGCGTATTCCCGCAGCGCGTCTTCCGTATCGGCGAGCGCCGTTTTGAGCTTTGTCGCGGAGGAGCCGGTCTGAGAGGAATGAGCTTCGTCCACGATCACGGCGAAGTTCCGTCCTTTAACGCGATCCACTTCCTGATAGATGACGGGAAACTTCTGCAGCGTCGTTACGATAATGCGGACGCCGGAGTTAATCGCGTCGCGCAGGTCGCGGCTGTTCTTTTTGTCGTCGATCGTCTCCACCGCGCCCATCGTATGGTCGAAGCTGGAAACCGCGTCCTGCAACTGGACGTCCAGAACCTTTCGATCGGTCACGATCACGACGCTGGAGAAGACGGCTTTGTTGTTCTTATCGTGAAGGGACGCCAGCCGATACGCCGTCCACGCGATCGAGTTCGATTTCCCCGAGCCCGCAGAATGTTGGATCAGGTAGTTGCGCCCCGCGCCGTTGGCGGAAACGTCGGCGATCAGCTTGCGCACGACGTCGAGCTGATGATAGCGCGGAAAGATAAGGCGTTTCTTTTCGTCGATCTTCTCTTTGCCGTCGGGCTGGAGCGTCTTTTCCTCTGTAACTTGCAAATGGATAAACTTTTGCAGAATATCCAGCATGCTGTCTTTCTGGAAGACCTCTTCCCAAAGATAGGCGGTCGGATAGCCGTTCGGATTGGGCGGGTTGCCTTTGCCCCCGTCGCGTCCCGCGCCGGCGCTTCCTTGGTTGAAGGGCAAGAAGGACGTGTCCTTCCCTTTAAGCTCGGTCGTCATCCAGACGTCGGTATGGTCGACGGCGAAGAATCCCAGAATCCGACGGTTGAACTGGAAGCACGGCTCGCGCTTGTCGCGGTCGTACATCCATTGAATCTTGGCGTCGTCGGCGGTCTGGCCCGTGTATTGATTCTTGAGTTCAAAGGCGAAGACGGGGATTCCGTTCAGAACGAGAACCATGTCCACGCTCTTGTTCTCGTCGGCGCTATATCGCCACTGGCGGTAGCACGCGACGTTATTTTGCGCGTAAAGCGTCGCCGACGTCTGATTCAGCGTCGATTCCGGTTTGAAGTAACAGACGCGAAAGGGAATTCCGCGATGTTTGAAACCATGCCGCAAAACGGAGACGAGCCCGTCTCTGTTGCAGGCGTCGCTAAACGCCATGCAAAACTTCCTGACGGGCTCGACCTTGTTGGCGTTCTCAAACCGCGCCCATTCTTTCGGCTGGGTCTTCTGGACAAAGTCGATCAGCGTATTGACGTACAGTCCCCATTTCGGATCGTAGACGTCGGCGCCTTTGACGTAACCGCCAGAAGGAGAAAGGAACGCCGCTTCGATATCCGACTCAAAACGTTTTTCGTTCGTGGAGTCTATGCTCATAGCGGCGCCTCCTTCTTGCCTGTGACGTATTCAAAGATAAGAGATTTCTTGTAGGAATCTAGCTCTGATAATAGTTCTTCTTTTCTTATTATCAACGCTTCTATATCTGTTGTTTTTTCTTCTAGATATTGAACTATTTCTAATTGTTCTTCCTTTGATGGAACGGGTATATAAAGCCCCTTTACAATTGTTGTATTAAGGTTTGGTTGTCCATATCCTTGCATCTGTTTCCTCAACTCCAATGTTCTGCCAGCAAAAACATATAACAAATAGTCCTGCTCAATATTCAAATTGTAAAATGCGACAGAACCGTCGTTAATACAACCTCTAATCTTAGTTATTCTGGGTACTCCAAGTGTTGCGACTTCGATTAGAACCTTCTTCGGTCAGACAAGTAGCTGTTGAAATAATATATTTCCCGTATCCGTTCGTTACCTCTGATACTGTTATCCAAGGTATAAAAGATCCGTTAAAAAAACGTGGGTCGCCAGCAGGTCGAGGAGAGGCGCCTCTAACAACTGTTGATATTCTCCCAACTGTTGTGCAGTACCATTCTTCCGGAATCTCCCCAATCCACTCAATCCCGCTATCCTTCATCGCGCGATCAGGGCGAATACCCTTTGTAACAGCCCGTGTGATAACAGCTTGTTTCAGCTTCTTATATTCCTCAATGGAAGCGCGGGTTTGTTCGATGACAGAATCTATCCGGGCGCATTCGGCGTCGAGGAAAGATACGATTTGTTCTCGGATTGCGACGGGTGG
>CAMZHY010000405.1 GCA_947307005.1 uncultured Planctomycetaceae bacterium | reverse complement strand
ACTCCAAGACGCCGGAAAAGTTCGACTCCTACATTAAGGCGCGCGACGTCGACGTCGCCGTCGGCGTTGAAACGGAGCTGCCCCTCGCGCTTCCGTATATTTCCGACGAAGACTTCGCCGCGTACATGGCCAAGTACGACAGCCTTTCCAACGACGACAAGGCGCGCGCGCTCGCGTCCCTTCGCATCCGTAAGGATAAGAAATACGTCGATCTCGCCGTCAAGGCCGCGAACTACGACGAAGACGGCGACGTGAAAAAAGCGGGTATTCTCGCGCTCGAAAAGATCGCGTCCGCCAAAGAGTTCGACGTCCTCTACAACCAGCTCTCGAAGTTCGACCGTCGCATCGTCGAAACCGCGATGAAGAACGTGCCCGGAAAAGACTTTGACGCCGCCGTTCTCGCCGCGCTCAAGAAAGAAAAAGACGGCGGCAATATGGCGTCCCTCGCGGGAATCGCGTCGAGCCGCAATATCGCCGGCGCCGTCGGAACGCTTCTCGATATCGCTAAGAAAGACGATTGCCCCGCTCGCGTCCAGGTTCTCGAGGCCGCCGAGCGAGTCGCGACCAAGGATAACGTCGGCGACTTCGTCGACGCGTTCCTCGCGATTCCGCAGGGCGGCGACCGCGACCGCGCCGAGCAGATGATCTCGCGCCTCTGCGACGGCGACGCGACCCCCGTCATCGCCAAGATGAATAATACGAACGGCCCGCAGGTCTTCCTGCTCCTCGGACGCGTCGGCGGTCCCGCCGCGCTCGAACAGATCGAGAAGGGACTCGCGACGAACAATCCGCAGATGGTCGCGCTTTCCGTCCGCGCCCTGAGCGCTTGGCCGAACGCCGTCGTTTGGCAGAAGCTCCTCGACGCCGCGAAGAACGAAGCCTATCCCGCTCCGGTCCGCACTCAGGCGCTCCGCGCGTTCATTCGCGTCGTTTCGCTGCCGGACGATCAGGATGGAATCGACATGTCCGACGCGGATAAGCTCGCCAACCTGAAGACCGCGTTCGAACTCGCGACCCGCGACGACGAGCGCAACCTCGTTCTCGAACGCGTCGGGTCGGTCCGCACGTTGGACTCCGTCCGCTTCGCGCTCGAAAAGGTCGACGATCCGAAACTGTCCAACAAGGCGCTCAACGCGATCCTCGATCTCGCGCACCAGGATTATCTCCGCAAGCAGGATAAGGATCTCTTCCGCAAGGCGCTCGACGTCGTCATCGAAAAGGGCGACGCCGGTCAGAAGGATCGCGCTCAGGGCTATAAGAGCAATATCCGCTGACCGCCGGGGATAGGTCGCTTCCGCGACAAGCGTTAGCCGTTTGATTGTCGTTGCGCCGCGAACATTTGCGTTTGCGGCGCAATGTTTTTACCGTCTTATCGAGACGCCTTCGACCGCGCCGTTTCTTGTTTTTTTTTTTCAATGACAAACGCCCAGAGAATCGCGGAATTCCGCGCCGCTTCGTTTCGTTTTGTCGCCGCGATTACCGGCGGCGGCTCCGCGTTTATTTCCGATTATCTCGCGATTCCCGGCGCCTCTAGCTCGCTGATCGAGGCGCTCGTTCCGTACTCCCGAAACGCGACGGACGCGTTTCTCGGTAAAGCGCCGGAAAGCTACTGCTCCGAAACGACTTCGCGACTTATCGCGTCGGCGGCGTTCGCGCGCGCGAGAGCGCTCGAACCGGACGTCGATCCCGACGCGCTCCTTGGAATCGGCGCGACGGCGTCGCTCGTCGCGGACCGTCCGAAAAAAGGGAAACGCCGCGCGTTCTGCGCCGTCCTTTCCCGGCGCGGCGTTTTTTCCGCGTCCCTCGGACTCGCCGAGCGCGCGCGATCGCGCGGCGAAGAGGAGCGCGTCGTCGCGGATTTTATTCTTCTAACCGCGCTCTTCGCGGCGCGGAAACTTAGGAACCCCGACGACGCGACATGGCGCGAATTTTCCGAACCGTCTTCCGTCGATTCCGCCGTCGCGCCGACGTCGGAGGACGCCGCGTCGATTTCATGGACGCTCCTCGATCCGGAGGGCGCCGATTTTCTCTACGGGCGCGGCGACGGAGCGCCCTCGAAACTTCGCGCGCTCCGCTGGACCGACGGTCGACTCGACCGCGCGCTGGTCGCCGGGGGCGCGTCGCTCGTCGTCGACGATTCTCTTGAATCCGCGCTTGCGACCCCCGTCGCTTCCGACGACGCGACCGCGAATGAACGCCGCGCGATTTTCCCCGGTTCGTTCAATCCTCCTCACGACGGACACGCGCAGATCGTCGCGGCGGCGCGGCGGCGTCTTGAGACGGATTTTACGGCGCGTCAGGGCGCTGGGCGAAAAATTTCCGGGCGAGAGCGTCTGGATTTCCAACGCGGCGCGGTTTGCGGAGAAAGCGGAACTCGCGCCGAATTCGACCTTTGTCGTCGGCGCCGACACGATTCTTCGACTCGGCGATCCCCGCTACGAGGACGGATCGGTCGACCAGCGCGACGCGGTCGTCGCTCGGCTCGCCGCGTTAAACGTTCGATTTCTCGTTTTTTCGCGAACGCGCGACGGGCGCGCCGCGAGTCCCGACGAACTCAAACGTCGAATTCCCGTCGCGCTCGCCGATCTCTGCGACTTCGCGCCCGACCCGATCGTCGAAGTTTCCTCGACGGAATTGCGAGCCCAAAATCGCCGTCCGTCCGACTTGTAAAAAGAACGGCCTCCCCGAGTTTTTCGGGAAGGCCGTTGGAACGCGTTTCGTCTGAAACCGACGCCGCCGCGGACTTGAAATCAGTCGACGAATCTGACCGTCGCGCCGACCGGCGTCATGATATCGAGTTGCGAGATGTGCAGATTGCTGAAGACGAAGCCGCTTCTTTCCGGCACGTCCGCGCCGATAAGTTCCGGACGGTTCGTCCCTTGGAATCCGTAGCCGCCGTTGAGCCCGATCCAGCACGCGCCAAGAGGATTGTCCGCGGAGCCTCCTTCGATGACGAGTTCGGCGCCCTGAAGGTCGACCGCTTTGCAACTGGGATTCTGAATCTTATTTTCGACGACGTATTCGCCGCGCGCGCCCGCCGCTTCTCTTGGAACTCCGCACGGGAAACGTCCCGCGTAGAGATTGTTAAATTTGAGGAGCAGTTCCTTGCGAGAAGTGGAAATTTCGGCGGTGACGGGGCCTCGGATGACTTTGAGAGTCGTCCCCGGAGGCAGCTGCGAGTTGAAGGGAACTTCGAGACAGTTGATCGCCGCGACCGTCTCGGGGGTGACGTCCCAGTCGCGGGCGAGCGTCGCGATCGTTTCGCCGGGCTTGGTTTGATACAGCGGTTCGAGAATTCCGACTTCGCGGTTGTAGACGACGTCGTAAGAAAGAAGGTCGAGCGCTCTGTTAATCCGCGCCAGCGTCGCCGCCTGCTCGGGACGGAAATAGTAAGGTCGGAGTTTATCGAGCGTGACGAAGACCTCGACGACTTGGTCGGCGGACTGCAAGTTTTGGGCGGATCGGAGCGCGGCCTCAAGGGAGCCGTTGACGTCGCCTTGGGCGAGGAGCGTCGAACAGGTCGCGCCGACGAGACAGTCCGCGGGACCGCCCGGCGCTTGCGCGAGCGGCGCCGTTTGAAGCGCGTTGGTCGTGGGAACGACGGTTTGACTCGCGGGCGTTCCTTGGAGCGGCTGCGGGGTCGGCCCCTGCGCGAGGGGTTGCGGCGTCGTTTGCGGCTGGACGAAGACCGCCTGCGGCTGCGGTTGAGTCTGCGGTTGGGGTTGAGTCTGCGTCAGGGGCGTTTCAGGCGCGGTTTGAGTTCCGAGGGGCGACTGCGCGACGCCGAGGGGCGAGGCGGTCGGGGTC
>CAMZHY010000404.1 GCA_947307005.1 uncultured Planctomycetaceae bacterium | reverse complement strand
CAGAAGGGCGAACTGGCGAAAACTCTAGGTCCGCGCTCGTTGGCGCGGACGTCTGGTTCGAATACAAAATTTTCGAACGGAGTTAAAAGACGCCCAACGAGGCGGCGCGTGTGCGGCGACCTCGCCGCTGAGGGTATTCGCCTCATGGTTCGCTCTAACGCAGAAAGGCGAGCTGGCGAAAACTCAACGTCTGCAAACGTTACTTCTTATCAACCCGTTCCTTTTTAGCGACTTGGAACGGTCTTATCGCGTTTTCGTATCCGTAGCCCCAAAAAGAGTAAAACTCCATAAATCGAAAGAGCGTTCTTAGCGGGATATTCTTTTCAATCAGGAAGATCGATCCGTCGGCAAAGCCGATTCCAAACCATTTTTCATCGATCGGCTTAAATTGACGATTGATGAAAGACGTCTTGTCGTCAACGTTTAAATACTCGATTTGCGGTCGGTTCGAATCGTTTTCGTCGGCGCCGACGCATAGAAAAAGCGCGGAATTCTCGAAGTTCAAAACCGAACGTTCTTCAAAAATTCCCGTCGGATTGTTCCACGCCGTCCACTCGCCTGTAACGACTAAAAATTTTACGTTGGGAGAACTCGCCGCCCTATTTTCAGAACGACGATCCAGTAATTCGTCGAGCTTTTCAACCGTAGGGTAGTTTTTGTTTTCACGACAATATTCAAACGTCGCATTCACAACAACTTTTATTTGATCGATAATCGCAGACTTCTTGCGACGATGAAACTTATAACGAATCTGATCGCAAATCTCGACGCGATCAAACCATTCCGGACTCCAAATAAAAAGGACCGTCAATAACGCCGCGACAAGGAGCGGCATTGTGATAATAATATTTTGAACTGCATCTGGATTCATCGCGTCGCCCTTCGTCCGAAATCACATAACGCTAAACTCAACGCATTCTAAAATACCGCCTAGGACCGTATCCTAAAAAGTCCATAAGCCCATACATAGGCGCCAACGCTATTTTCCATCTCAAAGTCTTTTCAAAATTTTCTTTATAACAATAGATCGCCTCGACCGCTCGGGTATAGGCGTCGACATAATTGAACGAATGGGGAAGAAAATCGTCGTAGAAGAACCAACAATATTTGTTATACGAATTAAACGTCAATCGTTTTTTCCTGATTAAATCGCGATAGATATCAAAAACCTGATCGTTTTTTTCTCGTACGCATCCCAACTTATAATTAAGCTCGAGAATCTCGTTTTGTCTTTTTTCAATCTCTTCGCGAGAATACTCGTTTTGCTTCAAATCGTCTAAAATATCCCTAATTTTCCCCTTAATTTCTATTTCATACAAATCGCAATCTTTAATCGATTTGTCGAAAAGCTCGATCAGTTCTTGTATCTTCATTGTCAAAAAAGGAAATATTGATGGTTAACGGACTGAGACGTTTAACAAAAATTCACGTTTCGTTCTCGCTTTCGTCCAAAAGATCGTCGAGCGACGGGAACTCGTCGTCGGCTCTTCCTCGATCATAACGAAAATATTCGACGGCGGCGGAATTGGCAAATCGCTGGACGAATTTCGGGCTGCGCTGCTGTTGACTCTTCGCTCTGAACCGCTCCGTTTTAATCATGTAATCATAGACGGAGACGCCGACTGGATAACGCGTTAAATATCCGGAAAGCGAGTATTTCTTGATATATCTTTCCGCTTCCATCCTTGAATGAAAGAGGCCGGCGGGAAATTGGGCGTTGTGACCGACAAACACGTAAATAAAACCGCGCCGCTGGGAATTGGCGTCGTCCGAACCTCGTTCATAACGCTCTTCTTCCTTCGACGACTCTCCTTCGCCTTTTCCCCTTTCATAATGAAAATGCTCTAAATAGGCGGATGAGAATTGTTGGATAAAATCCGATTCCCGTTGGTATTCGCGCTTTATTTCAAACCAGCCCTTTTCAAGCGCATAATCATAGATAAGCGTTCCTATCGGATATCTCGTCAACGTTCCCGACAAAGAATATTCCCTGACAAACGCGTCGGCTTCTCCTTTTGAATGAAAAACGCCCGCCGGGAAATCGCCGCCGGCTCCGTTGAAAAGATAGAGGTAACTCGGCGCTTCCACATTTGCCTCCGCCGTCAAAAAACCGTCGATAAACAACCGACGATAAGAGAAAGAACGACTTGAAACCAAACTTCCGCCGCGGGGACGCCGGTCGCCCGACGCCCAAGTTTTTAGCTCGATTGCTTCGCTTCAGGAATTCTCGGTTTCGCCTTGAATCATTGACGATGAACATTGACCCGGCGAGAGAAAAACCTAGACGTTAACCTCAACTTTGAACCTGCGTTTTAAACAACGACTGAAAGAAGGTTAGTTAAAAAACTAACAAAGGTTGAAGGAGGCAAAGGAACATGGAAAACTTCCTCGACGAGGAAGTTAGACGTCGATTTCGAACGTTTCCGTATTGTTGACGACGTCCAAGGCGGTCTGAATCCTGGCGAGTTCGTCGGTTACGGCGTTCAAATCCGCCGCCGCCTCGGCGACGTCGAAGTTTGCGTAAGTATATTCGATAATGGACTTGCTCGCGTTATACCCGCCGACGACGCGCTGTTTCGGGAGCTTGTTCGCGAGATTCGCCAGCCGACGTTTCTTCTCGCTCAGCTGCGGGATGTAGACGAGCGCCTGATCGACGGTCATCTCAAATCCGGGAACCGTCGTTTGGAGATTGAACGCGTTGATCGCGTGCTTAACCTTGCGCACCTTCTCCTCAAGTTGGGCGAGGAGCGCTTGAGTCCCCGCGTAGTCGTACTCCGGACGGGCGCTCTCGACGTCCTCGTCGACGGCGGCGACGAAGGTCGCGGTCTTCGATTCGCGTTCCTTGAGAGCCGCCTGCTCTTCGCTGAGTTTGCGCAGCAGCTTAGCCGCTTCGGCGGATGTATATTTCATGTTGCGTCTCCTAAGAGTTTGCGATTATTGTCGTTAAACGGGGCGGCGGGAGGAAACGGACGCCTATTTGATTTCGGACGTCGCGCCGCAAGGTCGCTCTCGCGACCGTCATTGTTCCATTTTTTTCCTCATTTCCTCCATGGTTTTCTCGAATTCTTTATCACTCTCTTCCATTCTTTGTTCCATCTGTTTGCGGCGTTCTTCGAATTTCTTGCGGTTAGCCTCGCGCCGTTCCTCGAACTTTTTACGGTTTTCTTCGGCGCGTTTTTCGAGCTCCGCCATCTGCGGATTCGATTCCAAGATCTTTTTGCGGTTCTTTTCCATCTCTTCGCGGCGCAATTCCGAGCGACGGCGCGCGCGTTCCATCGGATCCTCGATCGAATCGAGTCCGTGTTCTTTGTCGAACTCCTCGTCCCTCTTTTGGGCTTCGGCTCGTTGTTCCGCGAGAAACGCTTTCGCCTGCTCTTCCGTCATTCCCCTGTCGCGCATCACGTTTTCGACGTCGCGACGCTCCATCTCGGCGCGCTCCTCCTCGATCTTGCGACGCATTTCGTCCATCTTTTCCCGATTCCTTTCTTCGGGAGTTTTAAAGGCGTCGGGGTTAGCCTCGCGCGCGGCTTGCAACTCTTCCGCTTCGCGCTTTCGTCGCTCCTCAACCTGCTGACGGAACTCTTCAAAATGCTTTTGCGATTCTTCGCGCTGTTGACGGCGCCAACGCTCAAACCCTCGCTCGCGGACCAGTTGCTTGCGGTCGGGCTTCAAGATCGACGCCTCCTCGACCAAAACGAGCCGCCCGCCGACGTCCCCTTGGAACGTCCAAGGAGACCAGCGTCCTTCGAAATACGACCACGTTTCCGACTTGCAATCCTTGGCGGACATCCCCAGCCCGCCGCCCTTGATGACTTCAAACCGCCCGCG
>CAMZHY010000403.1 GCA_947307005.1 uncultured Planctomycetaceae bacterium | reverse complement strand
GTTGAAATCGTCGATCGTTTCCGTCGACTGGCGACAAAAATTTTGTTTTCAAAGTCAAGATGAACGGAACCTTTTGTTATTATATCTTTTGCGACGTTTTGTGCAATAGATGGACAACGGTAAAAATGGCAATAAGACTCGCGTCATTAAAACCATCACAACTTGTAATGGTTTCAATAGCGTCGAAAAAAAGATTATTAAGCCCTCGTTTGAGTTAAGCGATCAAGGAGCCCTATCTCTCTTCAAATTGTCGCGACGGCGTCGCAACTTTTTATTATTTAGAACGGCGCGAACCTCGCCCATGCGTTATATATTCGTTTAAGCGAAGTAAGTCAATATTTTCTAAAGATTAATCGGTTAAATATCTTTTGAACCGCCACTCCAACGAGTTTTTGAAACGATCACGGGACGCAGCCCCGCCTTATAACCGCAGTCTTCGATCATCGGCGTCCGAAACGAGGTTCTCGCGTGCGTCCATGCGTATTGATACGCGCCGCCCTTCGCGACGTATAACCGTTTGTACCGAAACGTCTTCTTGTCGTCTAGAAGCGGATGACGAAACGGGGTCGAAGTCCATTCGAAGATATTGCCCTGCATGTCGTACAACCCCCAAGGATTGGACGCTTTCTCCCCTCTTAAATGAGGATGATTCCTTATAAACGGATACTTCTCGGCGCCTTCAAGATTCTCCCAAACCCAGCAGTTTTGAAGAATAAAGTCTTTGGAATTGACGAGCGAGTATTCCCTTCCCGCGAGCGCCGCGTACTCCCACCGATCTTCGGTCGGAAGTTGGAACGCCTCGCCTTCGTCGGCAAATTCCGAATTCAAAACATGGCAAAACTCTTCGGCGTCCCGTTTCGTCACATACGCGGGAGCGTCTAGGAGTTCTTCATAGGAAACGCCGGAACGCTCGCGATCATAAGCGACGTAATTCTCGAAATACGTCTTAGCTTCGGGAAAACGCTGGATAAAGGGCTGGAGCGCTCGCATCGTAACGGTCGAATCCATCGCCCAGAACCCGCGTTCAAAGGAAATCGTTCTCTCCGTTTCGTCGGAGAAAGATTCGCGCGCAAGGAAAGGAGCGCCCGCCAAACAGGAACCGGGCGGAATCCAACGAAAAATGAGATCGACGCCGGGCAGTTTAAAGGTTCTGACTAACGGACGAGCCGATTCGTCGCTGGCGCCGTTGCTCTTCATCGGCGTTATCGTCTTCGCGGGGCTTTTCGGAACGCGCCCGAGCTCTTCGACGATCTTTTTGAGAAGATTGTAGGTCTCGTCTAAATCGACGATCGGAGTTTCCCAGCCGTACATCACCCTCAGGTCGTACGCCCCGGAAATATCCTCCTCATACTTCATAAGCGTCTCAACGACGGCGAACAACAGGTCGAACTCGCTTTTAGAAAGAGACGCCTCGATCATGACCGTCTTCAGTCTTTCTTTTAGCTCGGGCTTGTTGTTAAAGACGAAAGAATAGGGCGGAACCCCCTGTAAAATTTCCGGATAATCGACGATCTTGTCGCGAATCTTTTCAACCTTTTTATCAAGTTTTTCAACGAGCGATTCATACGTCCTTTTGGTAAGGATATTCTTTTGAGGGCACGAATAGAAACGAATCGAAGAAAAATGAAAAAACGTCTCGCTGAGAATAAACCAATCGAAGGCTCTAAGATTTACGTTAACGCGTTCGTCTACCTGAGTTTTCATAGGCGCAATTATTGTCGTCCCTAGAAAGGATAAAAGGAAATATCGGGCTACTGATTAGGCTTAGGAAGTCGAGAGACGTCTTTGAACAACCGCGCTTCAACGTTTTCTTGAAACGATCACGGGGCGCAATCCCGCATCCCCATACGAGATCGGCATTCTAAAGGAGGTTCTCGCGCAGCTCCAGTAGTCTTTGTATCGACAACTGCGAGCGACGCGCAAATGACGGTACAGAAACATCTCGACGTCGTTTAAAATCGGATGGCGATACCGAGTCGAAGTCCATTCCCTGAGGTTTCCCTGCATTCCATACAGCCCCCAAGGATTCGGTTCTTTTTCCTCGCTTTTATGCGGCAAGCTCCTGATGTAAGGGTATTCTTCTTTCTTTTCCAAATTCTCCCAGACCCAACAGTTTTGTAGTATATAGTCTCGGGAATTTGCGGAAGAATAATCCCTTCCCGCCAGCGCGGCGTATTCCCATTGCTCCTCGGTCGGAACTTGAAAGATTTCGTCGCTATCCGCAAAACGCGAGCTTAAGAACCGACAGAATTTCGTCGCGTCTCGCCAAGTTATACACGCCGGATAGTTCAAGACCTCTTCTTGATCGATTTGTTTTTCCTCGTCGCGAAGACCGTCAAATAGCCATTCAACGCTTAGGAGGAAACACGGGTTAGAGGCGAGAATCATCCTCGTTGTAACCAACGAATCCATCATCCAAAAACCAGAATCGAACGCGACCGTTCGTTCGATTTCGTCGGAAAAGGATTCGGGGGCTAAAAAATCGGCGCCCGCCCGACATGTTCCGGGGGGAATCCAACGGAAAACAAGTTCGAGACCGTCGTCAATTTTGAACGTTCTAATCATATCGCTCTGGGAAGTCGCGCCGTTCTCCACGCTACCCCGAGACGCGCGGTTTTCTTTTTCGCGCTCCTTCGCGTCGATTCCGGGGATTTGCCGCGTCTCTTTCATAATACGCTTAAGCGCGCCGTACGTTTCATTCAAGTCTTCCAGCGCGTTATCCCAACAATAGACGGATAACAGTTCATGCGAGCCGCTGATATTGCCCTCGCGCTTCATGAGCAATTCGACGACGGCAAACAACAAGTCGAACTCGCTTTTAGAGAAAGACGCCTCGATCTTAACCGTTTTAAATCTTTCTTTTAGCTCGTGATTCTGATGGAATTCGCAGACGTGCGGCGCTTCCTCCGCAATCTCCGGATATTCTGAAACCCTCTTGCGAATCGTTGAAATTTTATCGACGAGCGATTCTCGAAGCGCCTTGCGCGCCTTTCTCGTGAGAATCGTTCGTTCAAAAATCGTGGAGTGAGGGTGGGTAACGAAATGAAACGCCGTTTCGTACAGAATATACCAGTCAAACGCGCTGAGATTTACGTTAAAGAATTCGTCGATTTGAGTTTTCATAGGCGCAATTATTGTCGTCCCTAGAAAGGGATAAAGGGCGTTTGGTCTCCAACCCTAAATAAACTTGTCGGCGTCTTTTGCGACTCCGTTACGGCGCTACGGATAAATTCTCCATTACCTTCCGTCGACCGCGCTACATATTGTGCCGCAGATTAAAAGCAAATGCAACGCGCCTGCGAGATTATTCGTCGGTTCAAGACGTCTTTATCTGATAATCATGTCGTCCAAACCAAACGGGAAAAAGGGTTCCTCAAATTCCCCAAAAAACAACGCCGACGCGGCGAGAAAAAACTCGACCGCGTCGGTGAATACGCAAGTTTAGCGTTCAAAGCGAAGCGTTATAGGAGCGCCAGAAAGAATCACGGACGAGATTCGGGCGGATTCTGCTCCTCTTCCCATTCCTGACGCGCGAGGCCTGCGGCGCCGATGTAGCCGGCGTCGTTGCCGAGCGTCGCGTAGTCGATGCGAAGGCGTTCGGCGAGGTGCAGGAAGATGCGGCTTCGCGTCTCGGCGTCGACCGCTTCGAGGAAGAGTTTGCCCGTCTTCGTTTCCTTGCCGCCGAAGGTCATCGCGCCGCCGATCAGAATGCACGACGGGTCGAGCGTGTGAATCAGCGAAACCATCCCGTACGCAAGATAACGCGCCGTCTCCTTGACGATGCGAATCGCGACTTCGTCCCCGTTCTCCGCCTCTTCGAAGACCATCTTCGGGA
>CAMZHY010000402.1 GCA_947307005.1 uncultured Planctomycetaceae bacterium | reverse complement strand
GGACTTATTCGCGTAAACCGCGCCGTAATCGCCGCCCGCTTCGTTGCCGCTAATCAAAACCTCGACGGGATCTCCGCCTTCGCCGATCGAGATCGTATCGGCGAAGATCGCGCCCGCGTCGTTACCCGCTTTGTTGCCGGTAATCGTCGCGGAACCGTCTATCTTGAGGGCGCCTTCGGCGAAGATCGCGCCGAAGTCCTCGCCGGCTTCGTTGTTCGTAACCGTCGCGGAGCCGCCGATCGTCGTCGACGTTCTCGTGTAAACGGCGCCGACGCTTCCGGCAGCCTTGTTCTTGTCGATCAGGGCGTCGCCGCCAATCGCGATGGAATCGGCGTTGACCGCGCCGTAGGAACCGGTCGTCGCGACGTTGTTCGTAATCGTCGCGGAACCGTCGATTTCGAACGCGCCAAAGACGTAGCCCGCGCCGTGATTGCCGCCCGCCGTGTTCGCGTCGAGCGTCGCGTCGCCCGTAACGAAGACGCCGCCGTCGATCTTGAACGCGCCGAAGTCAATGGACGCGGAGTTGCCGGTCGCCGTCAGCGAACCGCCGACCGTGAGATCGTTCGACAGGTAAATCGCGCCGAAGTCCTCGCCCGCAGCGTTGTTCGTCGCCGTCAACGAGCCGCCGATCGTCGCAGAACCCGCGTCGAGCGCTCCAGTATCGCCGCCCGCCGTGTTCGCGTCAAAGGTCGCGTCGCCCGTGACCGTCAGGGCGTCAAGGACGCGGAACGCGCCGAAATCGCCGTCCGCCGCGTTGCGGTTGACGGAAAGATCGCCGCCGACGGAAACGTTCGAAGCGTGGAGCGCGCCAATCTTGCCGCCCGCGCGGTTGTCGGCAAACGTCGCGTCGCCGTCGGTTACAAGGTCGCCGCTGAGTTTAATCGCGCCGTAAGCGCCGCCCGCCGCGTTGCTGGAAACGAGCAGTTCGCCGCCAACCGTCGCGCCGTCGCCGTCCGTATAGGAGGAGACTTTGATCGAACGCGCCGCAACCGCGCCGACTTCGCCGTTCGCCGTGTTGTTCGAGATCGTCGCGTTTCCGGCAACCGTAATCGCGCCCTTGACGTAAGCCGCGCCGTAATCCGCGCCGTCGTACGTCGTCTCGCTCGTCGGGGTCGTGTCTTCGGAGACAAGCGCGCCGTCCGCGTCAAACGTCTGGACAACGACGACGGTCTCGACTTTAACCTCGCCGTTCGCGACGTTATTGGCAAACGCGAGATCGCCCGTCGTCAAATTGCCGCCGACGTAAACCGCGCCCGCGCTCGAAGCCTTGTTGTTTGTGAAGTTCGCCGCGCCGGTAATCTTCACCGCGCCGCTCTTGACGTAAAGCGCGCCGCCGACGCCGGAAACGGTCGTCGTCGTGGTCGTCGTCGTGGTAACGACGGTTCCGTCCGCGTTCGTCTGGACGTCCGTATCGACCGCGACGACGGGCTTCGTCGCCGCTTCGTTCGAGTACGCGTTGACCGAACCGTAGACCGTGACGGAGCCGTCCGTGTAAATCGCGCCGTAATTTCCGCCCGCTTTGTTCTCGCTCACGCTAACCTCGACGGGAGCCGCGTTCGTTCCGATCTGAATCGTCTTCGCGCGAATCGCGCCGACGTCGCCGTCAGCCGTATTCTTCTCAATCGTCGCGCCGCCGGTAATCTTGACGGCGCCTTCCGTATAGACCGCGCCGAAAGAGCCGGTCGCCTTGTTGCCGGAGACCGTCGCCGCGCCGCCGACCGTAACCGAGGTCGCGGAAACCGCGCCGACGTCGCCGCCCGCCGTGTTGCCCGTGATCGAAGCGTCGCCAGTAACGTTGAGCGCGCCGTCGGCGTAAATCGCGCCGTAGTCGCCCGTCGCCGCCGCGTTGTCCGCGATGATCGCGGAACCGCCGACCGTAACGTCGCCGCCGATCTGCGCCGCGCCAAACGTCGCCGCCTTGTTGCCGGAGAACGTCGCGTCGCCCGTAACGTCGAGCGCGCCGTCGAGCTTCAAAGCGCCGACCATGCCGCTCGCCGCGTTGCCGGTCGCGGTCAGATCGCCGCCGACCGTCATTTCGGTCGCGTAGATCGCCCCGACGTCGCCGCCGGCCGTATTGTTCTCGATCGTCACGGAGCCGGTAATCGAAACCGCGTCGGCGGCGTAAACCGCCCCGTAAGAGCCGGCGATCGCCTTGTTGCCGGAAATCGTCGCGGAGCCGCCGACCGAGACCGCGCCGCCGATTTGCGCCGCGCCGTATTCGCGCGCCGTATTGTTGGAAAGCGTCGCGTCGCCGGTAACGTCGAGCGCGCCGTCGAGCTTAATCGCGCCGACCGCGCCGTCCGCAGCGTTGCCCGTCGCCGTCAAACCGGCGCCGACCGTCATGCTCGTCGCGTAGATCGCGCCGACGTCGCCCGTCGCCGCGTTGTCGTTGAAGGTCGCCGCGCCGCCGACGGTCAGAATTCCGTTGACGTATGCGGCGCCGTAGGAACCGCCGTTCGCCTTATTGCCGGAGAACGTCGCGTCGCCCGTAACGTCGAGGTCGCTGTCGACATAGATCGCGCCGTATTCGCCGCCCGCGACGTTGCCGTTCGCCGTCAAATTGGCGCCGACCGTCATGCTCGTCGTGTAAATCGCGCCATAGGAACCCGTCGCCGCCGTATTGTTCGCAACCGTCGCGGAGCCGCCGACCGCGAAGCCGCCGACATTAGCCGCGCCAAACGTCGCCGCGGAATTGCCGGAAAGCGTCGCGTCGCCCGTAACGTTGAGCGCGCCGTCGAGTTTGATCGCTCCAATTTCGCCGCTCGCCGTGTTGCCCGTCGCCGACAGGTTGCCGCCGACCGTCATTTCCGTCGCGTAAATCGCGCCGACGTCGCCGCTCGCCGTATTGCCCGTAACCGTCGCGGAACCGTCGACCGTTATCGCGCCTTCGGAGTAAACCGCGCCGTAGGAACCGGCGACCGCCTTGTTGTTCTCAATCGTCGCGTCGCCGCCAACCGTAAAGTCGCCTTCGACGTACGCCGCGCCGTATTCGCGCGCCGTATTATTGGAGAGCGTCGCGTCGCCCGTAACGTCGAACGCGCCTTCGACATAAACCGCGCCAAAGGAGCCGTCCGCCGTATTGCCGGTCAGCGTCGCGTTTCCGTCGACCGTCAGCGTTCCGCCCGCAAAAATCGCGCCGTAGTTGTTCACGACTTCCGTCATGTACTCGGCGTTCTTGACGGCGGAGTTGTTCGTCGCGACGATATCGCCCGTCACGACGACGTTCTTTTCCGCGTAGAGCGCGCCTGCGACTTCGGCCTTATTGCCGTCGAACGTTACGGCGACGGTCGACTCGGAATTCGGGTCGAACTCGAACGTTATGTCTTCGCGAGCGTAGATCGCGCCGCCGTTGACGTTGCGCGACGCGTAGCTCGTCGCTTCCGCCGTGTTGTTCGCGAAGGAACTCGCAACGACGGTCGTCGGAATGAGCGTGTAGACCGCCGCGGCGCGTTCCGCGACGTTCTCGCTGAACGAGGAATTCGCAACGGTCAGCGTTCCGTCGATCGCGGCGATCGCGCCGCCCGCGTACGCCTCGTTGTCGATGAAGGACGCGCCTTTAATCGTCGTATCGCCCGCCGAGTAGATCGCGCCGCCGAATTCCGTCGTGCCGTTGAGCTCGCGCTCGTCGGCGCTTTCGGGCAGCACGCCGTTGTAGGAGAAGACGCCGCCTTCGACGGTCAGCGTTCCGTAGTTAATGATCGCGCCGCCGAGACCCGCGTTGAGGGAGTCGCCGCCGGTCGTGGTCTTCTGCCAGACCGCGTTGTTGTAGGAGAAATCGACGTTCTGGAACGTCGCGACGCCTTCGTTGAAGAGCGCGCCGCCGACGTCGGCGTAACCGC
>CAMZHY010000401.1 GCA_947307005.1 uncultured Planctomycetaceae bacterium | reverse complement strand
AGCGTTGAGAAACGCCGTTCCGTAGCGCGGATATCGTCCGCCGCGACGTCGCGGTAAAGAAGCGGGTGAAATATTGCGGAAAAAATCGGCGCTCGGTTGTCAAATATCGGGCGGCTGGTTATACTGAGGGGACGGAGGGGAAATTCTACGCTCGCGTTATCTAGTTTGAAGCGGAAGCAGGATGTTTGGGGGCGATAGCGCAAAGTTAGGTCGTTTCCGCGACGGGTCGCGTTCGACTTCATGGCGCGGACGGGGGATTGTTCGGAGGAATTGTCCTAGGTTAGGGAATGAAAGGGGAAGACGTCATGGTTCGTCTGTATACGGAGGAAGAGCTTCAGAAACTTCAGGACGACTATATCGCATGGATTCGCTGGGAGAATTGGGAAGAGGTTTTTGAGGAGATTCTCGCCGAGAAAAGAAGCGAGTATTATGAAATTTGCGACGAGTTGAAGAAGGACCTGGAGCGCGGGAGAAGCCTAGACGAAATGCCGCGGGAGGAAGCGTTGGCGCTGATGGAGATTTACGACTCGATGGACGAGACGTGGAATGAAATCCAGAGATTCGCCGTGGCGGAGGCGCTAGATTGCTTCCGCAACCGCAACTGGCGTCTTCAGAAACGCGCCGAGCGTCGGAGGAAGGGGGAGACGGACGTCCTCGCGGCGGCGAGAAGAATCACACGGAAGCAAAAGCGGCAAATCGCTAAAAACATTCTCGCCAAGGAGGCGATGACGTTCCATGAGATCGCCGAATGCGTCGGGCTGCCCGTCGACGAGGTTGAAAAATTGGCGGCCGCGCGGCGGCGACGTCTAATTTACTAAAACCCAAGGCGTCGCGCGTCATAAAACCGGTCTTCGGCGGACGAGACGATTTGAACTGTCTAAAGTTAAGTTTAAGGAAGGGCTGACGTTATGCTTCATATATACACAGAGGAAGAGCTTCAGAAGCTTCAGGAGGAGTATATCGAGAAGGTTCGCCGCCAGAATTGGGACGAAGCCGTCGACGAGATGCT
This sequence comes from uncultured Planctomycetaceae bacterium, assembly GCA_947307005.1. Lineage (GTDB taxonomy): Bacteria > Planctomycetota > Planctomycetia > Pirellulales > Thermoguttaceae > RUG369. The sequence continues at coordinate 2,834 of CAMZHY010000401.1, read as the reverse complement.
TTCCGAGAGAAGAAAAGAGTACTACGGATATTGCTCCACGTTGAAAGAGAACCTGGAGCGGCTGAAAAAACTGGCGGAATTATCGCCGGAGGAAGAACAGAAATTTCTCGACTGTCACGAGTTGATGGACGACGCGTGGGCAGACGTCGAGAAAACGACGAGAGAGGCGGCGGAAGAATGGTTCCGCAGAAACAAAGAGCTGCGTCTCAAACTCGCCGAGCGCCGGAAGGAGGCGGAGACGAACGTCCTCGCGGCCGCGAGAAAAATCGCGCGGAAGAAAAAGCGACAAATCGCTAAAAACATCCTCGCCAAGGACGTGATGACGTTCAACGAGATCGCCGAATGCGTCGGACTGCCCGTCGACGAGGTCGAAAAATTGGCGAAGGGGATGGAACGCCAGTAATTACGGATTTGGGGAGCGGCGATTTCTCCTCCCGACTGGTCTCTTGAAAAAGGTGAAACAGCGTTTCACCTTTTTGATTATATTTTCTAATCCTGTGAGCAACTTATCTAATAAAGAAGTCGGCGACGTTTAAGCGTGTCTATTAGGCGTTGCGAAATCGCGGGGACGTCGTCGTCGAACGTCGAAGAAAATTCGCATATTTTGAAATTATCTGTTAAATTAAAAACCTGTCGCTGTTATAATGACGGCGAATTTGAGGCTTCCGTTAAACGGGCGGCGAAGAATGGATTTTGCCGAGTTGACGATAGGTCGGTCGATGAAGGTTTTTGATAATATTCAAGATATTGTTCGAGACGATTTGACGCAAACGATTCGGCGCGGCAGTAAAGTTTCCGTCGCGGCGGCATGCTTTTCGATGTACGCGTACAGCGTCTTGAAGGAGCAACTGGAAGGCGTCGAGGAATTTCGCTTTATTTTTACGTCGCCGACCTTTATTTCGGAGCAAGCCGAAAAGCAGAAGCGCGAGTTTTATATTCCGCGTCTTAATCGCGAGCAGAGTCTCTACGGTACGGAGTTTGAGGTCAAGCTCAAGAATGAAATGACCCAGAAGGCGATCGCCCAAGAGTGCGCGGAGTGGATTCGTAAAAAAGCGCGGTTTCGTTCCAACGTCACGGGCGAGATTATGAACGGGTTTATGGCGGTTGCTTCTCCTTCGGAAGACGTCGCCTATTTGCCGCTTAACGGTTTTACGACCGTCGATATCGGGTGCGACCGCGGCGTCAACAGTTACAATATGGTCAGCCGCATAGAAGCGCCGTTTTCAACGCGGTATATGCGTCTTTTTGAAACACTTTGGAACGATCGCAATAAGCTCCAAGACGTAACCGACACGATTGTCGACAATATCGCGTCGGTTTACAACGAGAACGCGCCCGAATTTATCTACTTCATGACGCTCTATCACGTCTTTAGCGAGTTCCTTGCCGACCTCACGGACGACGTTCTTCCGAACGAAAAAACGGGCTTTAAGCAGAGCAAAATTTGGAATCTTCTCTACCATTTTCAGAAGGACGCCGCGCTTGCGATTATCAACAAGTTGGAGAAATACAACGGCTGTATTCTTGCGGACAGCGTCGGGCTCGGCAAAACGTTCACGGCGTTGGCGGTCGTCAAGTATTATGAAAATCGCAACAAGTCCGTTCTCGTTCTCTGTCCGAAGAAACTTTGTGAAAACTGGAACACGTACAAAGACAATTATGTGAACAACCCGATAGCGGCGGATCGTTTGAATTACGACGTTCTTTTTCATACCGACCTTTCGCGCTACGGCGGATTATCCAACGGACTCGATCTCGAACGTCTGAACTGGGGCAACTACGATCTGGTTGTGATCGACGAGTCGCATAATTTCCGCAACGGCGTCGGATCGCACTCCAACACGCGCGACAGTCGTTACGCAAGGCTGATGGACAAGGTGATACGCGCGGGCGTCAAGACGAAAGTTTTGATGCTTTCGGCGACGCCCGTGAACAATCGCTTTGTCGATCTTAGGAACCAGCTCGCGCTCGCTTACGAGGGGAACCCCGACCTGATCGACGAAAAGCTCGACACGAAGAAACCGATAGAGTCGATCTTCCGACAGGCGCAAAAAGCCTTCAACGATTGGAGCAAGTTGGCGCCCGAATTACGAACGACCGAGGCGCTTCTGCGAACCCTTGATTTTGACTTTTTTGAACTGCTCGACAGCGTGACGATCGCGCGTTCGCGGCGGCATATTGAGAAATATTACGACACGACGGAGATAGGTCAATTTCCCGAGCGGTTAAAGCCGATTTCTCTAAGACCTTCTCTGACGGATTTAAACCGCGCCGTCAATTACGAAGAAATTTACGATCAGTTGGAACAGTTGACGCTGTGCGTCTATACGCCGTCGGACTATGTCTTTCCGAGCAAACGTTCCGAGTATTTCGACAAGACGGTCAACAAGGGGGAGAACCTAACGCAGCGCGGGCGCGAGCGTGGAATCCAGCGTCTTATGAGCATTAACTTGCTGAAGCGACTGGAAAGCTCCGTTCAATCTTTCAAGCTGACCCTTGAGCGAATCCTTGCGTTAATCAAGAACGCGATTAGAGTTATCGACGAATTTGAGGCGCGTCGCGGGCCGTCTGAGTTCGGCGGCTACGACGGATCGGACGAAGATTTCGATATTGAAGACGACAACGCCGACGACTTTAGCGTCGGCAGGAAGGTTCAGTACGATCTTAATGATTTGGATTACGTGACTTGGCGCAGGGAGTTGCGACAGGACGCCGAAACGTTGGAACTGCTGACGTCGATGGTCGACGATATTACGCCTGAACACGACCTCAAACTGCAAGAGCTTTTTAAACAGCTCGACAAAAAGATGAGCGAGCCGATCAACGACGGCAAT
>CAMZHY010000400.1 GCA_947307005.1 uncultured Planctomycetaceae bacterium | reverse complement strand
TGATATGAAGGCATATTATCATGACGTTTTCCAGGCATGCGCCAACCTTTACGGGTTCGATACGCTGAACGACGCGTGGGAAATCCACGAGCTTCTTTTGACGCTCAGACCCGCGCCTAAACTGCGCAAAAAGGACATGATCGCTTTTTCGTCCATCGTTCGGCGTAAATCCAATCGAATAAGACCGACCGACTAGGAGACGAAAGATACGAAGATTCTGAAACAGGCGTCGAAGTAAGGAGGAATGGGGAAACGTCCATGGACGAAATCAAGAATTACGACAAGGCTACGGAAATCATCAAGACGGCGATTTTACAGAGCCAGTATGACGCGGCGCGCTCTGTGAACGAGAAACAGTTGGCGCTCTATTACGGCGTCGGGAAATACATCTCGCTGAATTCCAGAAAGGGCTTCTGGGGGAAGGGCGCCATTGACGCCATTAGCGAAAGGCTGGGTAGAGCGCTACCGGGATTAAGGGGGTTCTCGGCAAGAAACCTACGCAATATGCGCGTGTTTTACGAGGAATGGATCGCGCTTGATCAGAAGCGCGACGATGAATTGAATCTGGCGGACGCTTCCGCCAAAACGCCCCCGTCAAGCGCGTTGCGAATTTGGCAGACGCTTCTGCCAAATTCGCAGGAGTTTCCGTCTGAAGACTTCTTGCATATAGGTTTTTCGCATCACATTCTTATTTTGTCAAAAGTAAAAAACATAGAAGAACGAGTCTTTTATATCCGTCATGCGGTTGCGGGGAAATTAAGTCTTGACGCGTTAAAGGAGAGCATAGCCCGCGACGACTATCGTCGTCAAGGCGCCTTGCCGAACAACTTCGCACGGACGCTTCCCGCGTCGGAACAGGCTTTTCGCGCTGTCAACGCGTTCAAGGACGAGTATCTTCTGGACTTCATCAACGTGGAAGAGCTGGGCGTCCGCGACGCCCAAGACGTAGACGAGCGGACGGTGGAGAACTCCATCATCCACAACGTAAAGAATTTCATTCTCGCCTTCGGAAAGGACTTCGCTTTCGTTTGCAACCAGCGTAAGGACGCTGGACCCCGGTATTCGCCTCATGGCGCGAGATATCGCTTGAGCGCGAACTGGCGAAAACTACAGGTCGCCGCTCGTTGGCGGCGACGTCTAACCCATTAAAACTAAGGGCGTCGCAACCTTTAAGACGTCCAAGGATATGCCGGACGAGTTGCGGAAAGCCTTGCCCGACGTCGAGGCGTTGAGAAAGCTGCTGGACGACCAGGAAGAATGAAGATGACAAAACAACGGGACGCGGCGAGGGAGTTCGCCGAAGAATGGAAAGACAGGGGCGACGAGAAGGGCGAGACGCAGTCGTTCTGGTTCGCGCTCTTGCGCGACGTCTTTGGCGTCGACCAGCCGGAAAAGTGGATTTCATTCGAAGGGCGGGTCAAGGTCGACAAACTCAACTCGCCGACGTCGGAGCTTCAGACGAACTTCATCGACGCGAGAATCCCAAAGACGAAGGTTCTGATCGAGCAGAAGAGCGTCGACGTCGATCCGTGCAAACCGGAGAAACAGTCGGACGGCTCGACGCTCACGCCCTTCCAGCAGGCGAAGAAATACGCGGCGGCGCTCCCTGTCTCCAAGCATCCGCGATGGATCGTCGTCTGCAACTTCCGCGAGTTCCGCGTTCACAACATGGAGACGCCCGAAGCGGCGCCGCTCGTCGTCAAGCTTGAGAATCTGCCGAAAGAATATCATCTCCTCGAGTTCCTCGTCAAAGAACAGGACAAAGCGCTCGACCGTGAGACGCAAATCTCGGTCACGGCGGGCGAAATCGTCGGGCGAATCTACGACGCCTTTCTGAAAGAGTACAAAGACCCGAACAGTCTCGCGTCGCAACGAAGTCTCAACATCCTCTGCGTCCGCCTCGTCTTCTGCCTCTACGCGGAGGACGCGGAAGTCTTTGGGCGGAACCAGTTTCACGACTACCTTGACGCCAACCGTTTCGACCCTCGCGACGCGCTGATGAAACTCTTCAAAGTTCTCGATCAGAAAGAAGAGGAGCGCAGCCCGTATCTCCCGCCGCTTCTCGCCGCGTTCCCCTACGTCAACGGCGGGCTTTTCAAAGACGAGGATATCGAAATCCCGCGAATTCCTGCGGATCTGCTCGAACTCATTCTTCGCGACGCAAGCAAACAATTCGACTGGAGCGACATTAACCCGACGATCTTCGGCGCCGTCTTCGAGAGCACGCTCAACCCGGAGACGCGCCGCCAAGGCGGGATGCACTACACCTCCGTCGAAAACATCCACAAAGTCATCGACCCGCTCTTCTTGGACGAACTGCGCGAAGAGTTCGAAAAAATCCGCGCGCTCAAACAGCCGAACGTTCGCCAAGGACGTCTCGTCGAATTTCAGGAGAAACTCGGCTCGCTAACCTTCCTTGACCCCGCCTGCGGTTCGGGGAATTTCCTCACCGAAACGTATCTCTCCCTCAGACGGCTCGAAAACGAAGCGCTGCGGCTAATCTACCCCGACGGCGCCGTTTTTTCCGCGAACGAAAAGAAAGGCGTCGTCAAGGTCTCGCTCGACCAGTTCTACGGAATCGAAATCAACGACTTCGCCGTCTCCGTCGCAAAGACCGCCTTGTGGATCGCCGAATCTCAGATGCTCCAAGAGACGGAATCGATTCTCAGCTGTCAACTCGACTTCCTGCCCCTGACGAACTACGACCAGATCGTCGAAGCGAACGCGCTCCGAATCGACTGGAACGACGTCGTCGATAAGAACAAACTGAACTATATCATGGGAAACCCGCCCTTTGTCGGGTATTCCAATCAGACGTCGGAACAGAAGAACGAAGTTCGCGAGATTTATGTCGACGAAAAGGGCAAGCCCTATAAAACGGCGGGGAAAATCGACTATGTCGCCTGTTGGTATTTCAAAGCGTGTCAGCTTATGCGGGAAACGCCAATAAGCGCGGCGTTCGTTTCTACCAACTCGATAACGCAAGGAGAGCAAGTCGACGGCGTTTGGCGTCCGCTGACGTCGCAATTTGGCGTTCAAATAACATTCGCGCATCGAACGTTTCGATGGGATAGCGAAGCGAACATGAAAGCTCATGTGCATTGCGTCATCGTCGGTTTTCAAACGTCCACGCCGCGCAAGCCTAAACGTTTATTCACAAATAGTTCCGTTGAAATCGCACAAAGAATTAACCCGTATCTAATCGACGCGCCCAACGTCTTTATAGAAAGCCGTGCAAAGCCAATTTCCGACGTGCCAGAAATGGTTTATGGAAATAAACCCACGGAAGGCGGCTTCCTTTTTTTAACCTCGGAAGAAAGGAATAAGATTCTGAAATCGGAACCTACAATAGAACCGCTTATCAGAAAGGTTTTGGGGTCGGAGGAGTTCATTAACAACAAGCTTCGTTATTGCTTCTGGCTCGACGGAGTATCGCCACATGTATTGCGTTCTTCACAAGTTTTGTCGGAGAGAATTGCAAAAGTCAGAGAATTTCGATTAAACAGTCCCAAAGAAAAAACGCGCCTAGACGCTGCGACGCCTTGGCTATTTCAAGAAATCAGACAACCAGATTCCGACTATCTTCTAGTTCCCAAGGTTTCTTCCGAACGTCGTCAATATGTTCCCATCGGCTTTATGAATAAAGAAGTCATTTCAACTGATCTAAACTTCATGATCCCGAACGCGACCCTCTATCATTTCGGCGTTTTAACGTCAAGCGTCCACATGGGCTGGATGCGGACGGTCTGCGGGCGATTGAAGAGCGACTATCGTTATTCGGCGAAGATCGTCTACAACAATTTCCCATGGCCGGAGGCGTCGGAGGACGACGAGGAGAAGATCGCGGCGACGGCGCAGGGGATTTTAGACGCGCGAAAACTCTA
>CAMZHY010000399.1 GCA_947307005.1 uncultured Planctomycetaceae bacterium | reverse complement strand
GATCTTACGCCCGTAGAAAAGCGGCTTCTCGACGAGATCGCGTGGGCCCTTGAGAAGTATCGTATCGACGTCAATCGCGTGTATCTATGCGGCAATTCGATGGGGGGAAGCGGAACATTAGGATTGGGTCTTGCAAACGGCGGCGTCTTCGCCGCAATTAAAGCGAACGTTCCCGCTGGAATTTGGCATGCCTACGATCGACTTCAACTCGGTGCGGAGGAGGCGCCGGCTCGCGTCGTCGACCCGCCCGTTTGCCTCGATTATTCGTCTCCTGTCGACGATTGGTCGCGATTCCACGAAGAGTTGTTTAAAGGAGCGGAAGAGCGCAAATATTCCTATATCGCCTACTGGGGAAACTTTGGACACGAGAACAACGACGAACGTGTTGCAAAATATAACGACCTTTTCAAAACCTTCGATTGGACTTCCGTTCGCAAAGATCAGGCGTACCCCGTTTTCACGAACGTTTCCATCGACTCGCCAATTCCGTGGCCGGATCGTCCAGAATCCGCTCCCGCTGGACAGCGTGGCGCCTATTTCCGCTGGGAAAACAAAGCCGATTCTCCCGAAACCTTTGAGATAGTCCTTCGTCTGGCGACGACTGAAGAACTTCAAACGAAACTCTTTGACGTTCCGAAGACGACGATTGCGGACGTCTCTGTTCGCCGACTTCAACGTTTTGTTCTAAAACCGAACGAGACCGTCTCTTGGACGTACGGTGAAAACTCGGGAAAAGTCGACGCAGACAAGAACGGCTTGATTACTATTCCCAAGGTGACAATCGACGTCGAGCCTTGCGTCCTCAAACTTTCCAGATGAGTGACGACGGTCTAATTCTTTTTCTCGGCGATAGTTTGGAATCTCGGCTGTCGCGTTTAAGGATTGACTAAGCGCATTTTTTAAGAATGTCGCTTTCGTAAAAACAATAGACGCGTCGAACGGTCTGTCAAGAGCGTTCGACGCGTCTATTGCGTTTGAAGACCGTTTTTATTCAATGAGTTCGAAATTGATTTTTTTTCTCTCGCGTATCTTTCCGCATAGGATCCTTCAAACAAGCGGATTGTCGCGGAATCGCAGTCTTCAAACGCCCCTTTTCCTATCTCTACGACGCTATTCGAAACGACGACGGTTTTCAGCCTCGAACAACCGTGGAAGGCGCTTTCTCCGATACGGACAACCCCGTCTGAAACAATTGCCGAAATCAAGGAATCACAACTACGGAACGCATGGTCTCCAATATTGACGACTCCTTCGGGGATATTGATGGAGGTTAACGAGTCGCAACCTTCGAAGGCGCCGTCTCCAATATTGACGACGCCTTTCGGAATTACGATTGATTTTAGCGACGAACACCCGTAAAACGCGCCCCTTCCGATCAAGACAAGGTTTTGGGGAAGTTCGATTGAATCAAGCGAATCGCATCCTGCGAACGCGCTTTCGCCGATTAAAATAACGCCGTTCGGAATTGAAACGGATTTTAACGATTTGCAACCTGAAAAAGCATCCTTTCCAATGCTTGCGGCGTTTTTCGGGACGACGAGCGACTTTAAGGATTCGCAAAGATAGAAAAGGTCTTCCTCGATATTCCCTAACCTTTCTGGAAGAGTAACGTCGCGCAACGCGTAGCATCTAAAGAAGGCTCCCTTTCCGATGCTAACGACGCCCTTCGGAATGTTAATCGATTGCGCAGAATAGCAAGAATTGAACGCGTATTCCTCAATCACTTTAACGCTTTCCGGAAGAACAATAGAAAGCAACGTCAGATTGTATTGAAACGCATCTTGTTTAATGGTTTCGACTCCGTCGGGGACGACAAACTTATCGTCAATTCCGTAATATTTTAGGAAAACTTTTCCGTCGTCGCTTAGTTCATAAAACGAGCCGAATCGAACGCCAGCGTTTTGAGCGTATTGTTCAGCGTAAGAGTTCTGGGGAACGCGAAGAGTTAAGGCGGGACAATTCTCAAACGCTCCGTCTCCTATGCCTCGACCGACTCCGCGACGACCGCCGTTTCCAGACGATTGCAGTTCCAAAAAGCTTTTTTCCCGATCGATTTGACGCTTTTAGGGACAATCATCGAGGTCATGTATTCGCAGCCGCTGAACGCCTCGTCGCCGATTCTTTCGATCGTCCCAGGGAGAACGACGCCGCGAATTTCCGAATCTTTGAACGCCGCGTCGCCGATTGCGGTTACACCTTCCGGAATATCAAAGACTCGTGTGACGTCGGAACGATATTCAAGGAGTGTTTTTCCATCCTTTGAGAAAAGTATCTCGTCGTCCGAATAGAAATACGGGGGATTATTGAGATCGATTCTAAGACCTCGTATATAGCCAAAATCACCATAGGGTTCGGGAGGCTGACCTTCGACAAAGAATCGCACGTTTTGTGCGACAACCATGCTTAAACAGGAAATGAATGAGAAAAAAACGATCGTCTTCACGACGAGAATTGGACTGAGACAACCGTTTGAAGTCCTTGGAATCATGGATAATTTCCTCCTACGCAATGGGCAGAACGCATAACGGAAAACGATGAATCATCTCGGGGGATCCGACTCTATTATATGGGGTTGGAGTTATTTTACGTCTTTGTACGCAAATGACGTTCAAAAATCAACGTGACGTCTGAAAACACACCGATAATAATTCTCGCATTATTGAACCTGGGACTGAAATTCGTCGAGATCCCCTCCATTTCTATGGAACATCCAAGTGTTTTAAAAAAAAGTTAGGTTGACAAAACTTTTCTAGTTGTTATACTCATTGGCGAGTGGGCGTCCTGTGTTAAACGAATGGAAAGGACGTTCATCACTGTTTGCTTTGAATAACAATTTGCACGATCCGCAACTATTGGGCGTAACATGACTCTATCGATGGTTGGACGCGGTAAAAAAGTAACGATCGTTTCGTTAAAAACGAATCGCGCCACGGAAGAACGCATGGCGGCTTTAGGACTTTTCCCTGGCGCTGAAGTTGAGGTTGTTCGTTCCTCGCGCGGCGGCGAAGTAATTCTGGCGTGTCTTGACAGTCGCTTCGCCCTTGGTCGCGAACTTACCCGTGCGATTGAAGTCGCGTAACGTCTTATTCTAGAACGGTTTTCTCCTCGCAACGGTCTTCCCAGAGGTTGTGGATGTCTGACGAAGCTAAAAAAACTTTTAAAATCGCTCTCGCAGGTAATCCGAACTGCGGAAAGACGACAATATTCAATCACCTCACTGGTGAGAAGCGCGCCGTCGGCAATTATTCGGGCGTGACTGTTGAAATGGTTCGAGGTCGTTTTCAACACGCGAACGTCGAGTTTGAGTTGATCGATCTTCCCGGGATTTATAGTCTGACAACATTTTCGAGGGATGAAGTTGTCGCGCGCGAATTCTTATTGACAGAAAAGCCCGACGTTATCGTCAACGTCGTCGACGCGTCCAACTTAGAACGCAATCTCTTTTTGACGCTTCAGCTTAAAGAACTCGGGATTCCTATGCTTGTCGTCCTTAACATGGTCGATTTAGCGAAGGTTCGCGGTTTGAGTTTTGATTCGAAAAGTCTTTCCGAAAAAATAAAGCTTCCGATCATCGAAGTCGTCGGTTCTACCGGCGAGGGACTTGACAGTTTCGCGGTCAGCGTTTTAGAAGCGCAGAAAAATGGCGTCCCGAACGAAAACGTTGGGAATTACTTAAAATATTCCGGGCAGATTGAGGAGGAAGTAGCGCTGATTGACGCCGCTCTCGATTCCAAATCGCGTCAAATTGAAAACGATCCGTCGGCATGGGGACAACCTTTAGGTATTCAGTGGCTCTTGACCGGCGGTTATGCAAAAGAAAAGGGAAGGGAAGTCGACTACAGTTATGGAGAAGTTTGCGGGAAACCTGCGGTAACGCGCCGTCGACGCTGGCTGGCGCTT
>CAMZHY010000398.1 GCA_947307005.1 uncultured Planctomycetaceae bacterium | reverse complement strand
CCTCCGCGGTTCCAACGCTTCAACCGGGGGGAGCGGTTTTAAATAGATCGGAAGACAGTTCCTCTGGAGCCGGTGAACACGAATGTCCTTCGCGCGCGCGACGACGTCGGCGAGTTTTTTTCTCGTCGCCTCGACTCCGTAAAGAGAGGGAAACGTGAGTTTGTCGTCCTCTTCGTCCTTATGAACGCTCTTACCCAAAGTCGTCTCGTCTCCGACCACGTCCAGCAGATCGTCGGCTATTTGGAACGCAAGGCCGAGTTCTATCCCGAAACTTCTCAAAGTAGCGCGCGCTCTTGCGCTCGATTCCGCAAAAAGCGCGCCCAACTCGGCCGCCGCGCCAAAGAGAGCGCCCGTCTTTCGACGGTGAATTTTTTTTAAAAACAAGGAAAGCCCCGCCGTTCGAGGATCGTCGACGACCAAAGGCGTTTCGTCGTCCTTTTCTTCAGAGGCGACCGCGAGGGTCTCGCCGATGAGATCGCGCGCGCCGACGCCTCTCGAGAGCGTCGACGACCAAAGAACGTCGTCCGCCTGACCGCCGACCATCCCCGTCGCGCCCGCCGCGCCCGCTAGGATTTTCACCGCCTTCAACGTTATTGCCGCGTCCTTGGTTTCATCGCTGAGAACGTCGAATGCAAAGGTCAGTAGCGCGTCGCCTGCAAGGATGGCGGTCGCCTCGTCGAACTGACGATGACAGGTGGGACGCCCGCGTCGGAGTTCGTCGTTGTCCATGGCGGGCAGGTCGTCGTGAATGAGAGAATACGCGTGAACCGCTTCAAGCGCGACGCAAGCCGACGCGACGTCGCCTAAGTTAGAACCTCCGCACGCCTCGTACGCAATCATCGCGAGCGTGGGACGCAGTCGTTTCCCCGGCGCGAGGAGAGAATAGCGCATCGCGTCGGCGAGACGTTTTGGGCAATCTTTAGAAAAACAGAGCCGACGTTCAAGTTCATCGTCGACGATCGCGCGAAGCTTTTGAAGATACTCGGGATAGTCGGAGGCGACGGGAAAACCCTCGGGAACGCCTAGCAAAGCGAGCGGCGCGGGTTCAAGATCAGTTCGACGATTTACTTCAGCGCTCATTAGTCGTCCTCACCTTAGGAAGGACGTCGGCGGCAGACCGACGTCTTAAAATCGTCCGAATAAAGTCGAATGTCAAAACGGCGGCGCGTCGTCGATATCTCCCTGCAAAGGGACTCTCGCGCCCGCGATTCCGTCGCCTGAGCTGGACCTAGAACGCGAGCGACGCCCCGCGACGTCCGTATCGGCGCGCAGCGAATCGGGGTCGATCTTCTCGAGGATCGGCTCGCCGTCGGCGTCGAGTCCTTTGAGCGCCTCGATGCGCTGACTCGCGGCGTCGAGCTTTTTACGGCACAGTAAAACGAGTCGCACCGCCTTTTCGTACTCTTCAAGCGACTCTTCCAGACCGCCGCGCCCAGATTCGAGCGTTTGAACGATCTTTTCGATCTGGCGATAGGCTTCTTCAAAGGTCAACTCTTCGGGAACGCCCTTTTCGTCCGGCATATCTTCCATAACTTCCCTTCGCGGTTCAAAAACCGACGCGTCGGACGGACGCGCCGGGAACGACCTTGCGCGAACAATATTCGACGTCAGCGACTCAAACCGTAGTTATTCCGTCGCCCTCGACGTCGACGACTCTGACCGTCGTCATCTTGTCGCCCTGTCGAATCGTATCGACGACGTCCTGACCTTCGAGAACCTTGCCGAAGACGGAATGATGGTCGTCGAGCCACGGGCACGCGACGTGGGTGATGAAGAACTGCGAGCCGTTCGTATTCGGACCGGCGTTCGCCATAGAGAGCGTTCCGGGACCGTCGTGGCGCAGGTCGGGATGGAACTCGTCTTCAAACTGATAGCCGGGACCGCCGCAACCGGTTCCAGTCGGATCGCCGCCCTGAATCATAAAGTCGCTGATGACGCGATGGAAAGTCAACCCGTCGTAGAATTTGGAGTTCGCCAACTTCTCAAAGTTAGCGACCGTTTTGGGAGCTTTGTCGTAGAAAAGCTCGAGCTTAATAGAGCCTCGGGGAGTTTCAATCGTCGCGATCTTTTTCATTATAGTATTCCTCAAATATCGATCTCGGCATACGCCGCGTTCAGCGGACGCGAAAACAACGCTCAAAACGAAACTCGGAAGCGCCGTTCACGCGCGTCCTGATTATATGAATCGCGTTAATTTTCGCAAGGGAAGAGAGGATTTTCTACAAGCGTGAGACAAGAAACACGTCTCGCTTTAGGGGCAAGGTAAAACGTTCAAGACGTCTCGCCAAATTCCGCAATCTTTCCGACGAACGTTTCAAACTGATCTTTCGCGCAAAAGTGCGACGAGTTCTCGATCGTATCGGCGCGCGCGTTTGGAATTTGCGACGCCAGCCATTCGCCGGTACGGGGCGAGTAGAAGGAGCCGGGAGACGCGTAGAGGCAGAGCGTCGGCACGTCGATCGTCGGCGGGACGCGAAGGAAGTCGCCGCCGGTCATGCTGTCCCAATACGCTTGCTCTTGCCGGAGTTCCTCGTCCGTCGTCTCTTTGAAGAAGATGCGGCGCAGAAGACGGTCGCGCACCCCCGTCTTTTCGATAATCGCCGCAAACCACGCGTCGGCGTCGTCCGCAGGAGGAAAGACGAGCTCGTCGCCGGGATTCGACAGAGTCGCCGCGTGGAGGTAGAACGTCATGTGGAAAAGCGGTGAATTTTCGCGCGCCAGACGCAGGTCAAACTCGAAATTTTCGCGGGTATAGCGTCCCTGCCAGAGTCCGAGATTCCACCCGTCTTCGTTGATGAGTTTCGGCGTCGTGTCGACGAGCGCCAGCCGTCCGATTCGATCGGAACCGAACTGCTCGAAGTAGGAGAACGCGACGGAACCGCCCATTGAATACCCGACGAAAAAGACGTCGCGAAGGTCGAGGAATTCGAGAAGATCGCGAAGATCGCGCGCCGACTGCTCGACGCCCGCGACCGGCGCCGCGGGAGTCCGACCGAAACCGCGATGATCGAACATAACGCAGCGGAATCCCTCGCTCCAGCGCGCCATTAGGGCTTGGCTCGTCTCGACCGTGTCCAGATAGCCCGGAAGGTAGATCAGAGGGGTTCCCGTCCCCTTCTCCGCGTAACAAATCTCGGCGCCGTCCCGAGCCTCAAAACGTCGATAATCTAGCGTCATAACGCGTTTTCCTCAAAAATCTTAGTTCAAAACCAATAGGTTTTAATTTCCCGATTCCAGCGAATCGGTCGGGCGCTCGGCGAAATCGCCGGTCGAAAAGTACGGCTCGGCGTCGCGCGCGCCGACGCGAACGGCGATCTGCGGGGTCGCGCGGAGTCGTTCGACGGCGCGACGCGGGAGACGAACGTGAATCCTCACGCGCCCGTGAACGTCGTAGTCGCGCGACGACACCTCGCCGACGCGCGCGAGGCTCGCCGCCGTTTTCCCGTCCGAAAGGGGCAGTTCGACGAAGACGTCCCAGAATTCGCGACTCAGCGCGGCGCTAACCGCCGCCGTGAGCTTGTCGAGTCCGATTCCCTTGAGAACGCTGATCGGAATCGCCGTCGGATAGCGTTCTTCAAGCGCGAGAAGCGCCGAATCGGATTCAATCGCGTCGATCTTGTTGAGGACGAGGATTTCGTCCTTTTCGTTGATTCCGAGACGCTCGAGAACCTTGCGCGCCGCCTCGATCTGCTCGAACGCGTCGGGCGCGCTCGCGTCGGCGACGTGAATGAGCAGATCGGCGGTCGTCGCTTCCTCGAGCGTCGCGCGGAAACTCGCGACCAGATGGTGCGGAAGATCGCGAACGAATCCGACCGTGTCGCTCAATAGAACGGGACCCCAGCCGGGAAGCGACCATCGGCGCGTCCGCGTGTCGAGCGTCGCGAAGAGCATGTCTTGCGCGAA
>CAMZHY010000397.1 GCA_947307005.1 uncultured Planctomycetaceae bacterium | reverse complement strand
GGAAATCGTTCTCGATTCCATATATTCCGAACGTTTCCGTCGGCTGGGACTCCAGTCCTCGAACGTATCAGGACGATCCTTTCGGCAACTGGGGCTATCCTTTTACGAATACGATTTCCAACAACACGCCTGAGAATTTCAAAACGGCGCTCCAGATGACGAAAGATCGTATTCTGAGCGACCCGAAGGCGCCTCGCATCCTCAACATTAACTGCTGGAACGAGTGGACGGAAGGAAGCTATCTCGAGCCCGATACCGTCAACGGCTATGGGTATCTTGAGGCGATTCGCGACGTTATGAAGAAGAAATAACGTTCGTTTGCTTCGGAACGTCCTCGGTCTTACGAGACTTCAGCCGAGTTCTTGTCTTGAACTCGGCTGTTTTGTTATGTTCTCTGTTTTTACAAGATTGACGAAACGTCGGCGCGCGACGCGTTTTCTCTCTGTTTTTTCCGACGAAAAAAGTCTATAATCTTTGGGACGGGCGTAATTTTCGACCCTTTTCCCATTTTACCGTCGCGACAATAGGAACGACAATGCATAACTACTGGCGAGCTATTCAGTTGACGCTGAAATACAAATGGAACGTCGCAGGCGTGATTGTCGCATCGCTGTGTCTCGCGCTTTGTTGGGGCGGGAATATTGCGACGGTCTATCCGCTGGTGCAAGTTTCGTTTCAGGGCGATTCTCTGAATAGTTGGCTTTCGAAGGAAATACGTTCTCAGGCGGAGCGGCTCGAACGTCTCGACGCGGAGCGTCGGGCGATTGCCAACGGCGTCGATCCCGACGACGAGGACGCGATCGACGAAGCCGTTTCGCGCGACGACGGTCGCAAGGAGAACGTCGCTCTCGACGAATCCGCGCTAACGCCAAGGGCGCGTCAACGGATCTCCGTCCTTCAGACGCAAATATCCTCCGCGGAGACGAGATTGTCTCGATTTCGCCGCCTGCAGCCGATTGTCGCTCGTTGGACGCCCGACGATCCATTTCTTACCGTCGTGATTCTGATGGTCTATGTTATCGTCGTCACGGCGATTAAGGGCGTCAGCTCTTACGTTCATTCGTTTCTCGCCTCGCGGCTCGGGCAGCTTGGATCCCTTGAACTGCGTTCGCTCTTCTTTAAGAAGATGTTGGGATATGAGACGACGTTTTTTAGTCGTCAGGGGATTTCGGACGCGACGACGCGTTTTACCTCCGATATGGGGACGCTTTCCAACGGTCTGACGCTCGCGTACGGCAAGGCGCTTCGCGAACCGTTGAAACTGATCGTGTGCCTTGTCGGCGCGCTCCTTGTCAGTTGGCAACTGTTGCTTTTTACGTTTCTTTTCGTGCCGATCGCCGTCGTCTTAATTCGCTGGCTCGCGAAATCGCTCAAGAGGGTCGTCCGACGCATGATGGCGGAAATGGCGCAGCTGTATAGTCGCATCGACGAGACGTTTCGCGCGATTCGCGTCGTTAAGTCCTTTAACCGAGAGGACTACGAGATTGATAAGTTTCGTCGTTCGAACGAAGTCTACTTCAAACGCGGGATGAAAACCGCAAAATACGACGCTCTGACAAGCCCGCTTACGGAACTCGTCGGCATGGGGATGCTCGTGCTGGCGATAACCGCCGGCGCGTATCTCATTATTTACCAGAAAACGAGTCTTTTCGGGATTCAGATTTTTTCGCGTCCTTTCGATCTCGGAACGCTAATTCTTTTCTACGGGTTTCTTATCGGCGCGTCCGACCCCGCGCGGAGGCTTTCCGATATCTTCACGAATATCCAAGGCGCTTGCGCGGCCGCGGATCGCGTGTATGAGATAATCGATCGGGAATCTTCGATTCGGGAACTTCCCGAACCGAAACGACTTGACGAGTTTAAAGACTCGATCGTTTTCGAAAACGTATATTTCGAGTATCCAGTCGACGCCGTCAAATTCGACGAGGCGAAACCGTCCCAAAAAGTCCGTTTTGAAGACGCGCTCAAACAGTTTGCGCGCGAACGGTTCGGGAAAATATCCGCCGCGTTCAAGGGGACTCGCGCGCGAGTCGCGTCCGAAGAGGAAACGGGGAAGGGAGCGGCGACGCGATCGGACGTTCCTTGCGCGACGGCGACGTCGGATAGCCGGAACGTCCTCAAGGGCGTTTCTTTGACGATTCGACAGGGCGAGACGATCGCGATCGTCGGTCGCAGCGGCTGCGGCAAGAGCACTCTTATGAGCATGATTCCCCGCTTTATCGACCCGACTCAGGGGCGCGTTCTCATCGACGGGATTCCGTTGACGGAACTGAAAATATCGGATCTCCGCGACCTGATCGGGCTTGTTTCCCAAGATTCCGTTCTCTTTAACGACACGGCGCTCGAAAACATCCGCTACGGGCGTCTCGACGCGACGCGCGAAGAAGTGATTCAAGCCGCGAAGGACGCCTACGCCGACGACTTTATTCGCAACGAGCTTGCCGACGGATACGAAACGGTCGTCGGACCGGGCGGCGGCGCGCTTTCCGGCGGACAACGTCAACGAATCGCGCTCGCCCGCGCGCTGCTGAAGAATCCGCGCGTTTTTCTGCTCGACGAGGCGACGAGCCAGATCGACTTGCAAAGCGAACGCTACATTCATCAAGCGCTTAAAAAGTTTGTCGGAGGTCGAACGACGATCCTTGTAACGCATAGACTCTCCGCGATTCAGCTCGCCGACCGCGTCGTCGTCATGCAGGACGGGGTTCCAGAATTTGTCGGGACGCACGAGGAGGCGACGAAGAATTCGCCTTTCTACGCGGCGCTCTGGGCGAGCGAGTCCGCCGACGATGTAGAATGAATAATGTCGCGACGCCGCGACGAACAAGTGTTTTTCGACGAATAAGGAGACGCTCATGAAATCCGATAAAACCGCGCTGATTCTGATCGAGTTCCAGAACGATTTCTGCAAAGAAGGCGGCAAATTAAACTCTCTCGTTCGCGACGAGATCGCGCGCAACAACACGATTGCGAACGCCGTAAAACTCTTAGACGGCGCCCGAGAGAAGAAAATTCATATCGTTCATTGCCCGTTCGTTTTAGACCGCGCGTGGTCTACGGAACGCGGCTACGAAGGACTTGTCAAAGGACTGACGGACGGCGACGTTTTCGCGCCGGGAACTTGGGGCGTTGAAATCATCGACGAGCTTAAACCGCGCGAAGGGGAGACGGTTCTCGAAGGCAAGCGCGCGATCAACGGCTTTGTTCATACGAATCTCGCCGATATTCTCGCCGATTGGCGCGTCGAGAACGTCGGCGTCGCCGGCTTTCTTACGAACGTTTGCGCGCAGGCGACCGCATGGGGCGCGTATGACCTTGGGTATCGCGTTCGGCTGATTCCGAGCGCCTGCGGGGCCGCGACGCGCGAGATTCAGGAATACGTCGAAAGAGAAATCTGTCCGATCTTCGGAGGCGCCCCTTCCGTCGACGAGTTTCTCGCCGCGATTGAGTGAGTTCCGCGTCTTGAAGGCGTTTTTGCGACGAACCGGACGGGTTGAACGTCGTTTCCGACGTTCTCGTCCGATTCGTTGTTTTTTAATCTAGGAAAGCTATAAAAACTTTTCTTTAAAAATCGATTTTATTGAATTTGACGAAATTTCTGGTTTTTCCTCAATTTTTTGTCAGCAGGGACGAAAACAGTAGTAGCGACTAAGTTGGATCGCTAGGGCGTTCCTTTGCGAATCCCAGGCGACAGGAGGTCGTCGAGCTTTAGGCTCTCGCTACTATTCAAATTGCGTCTTGCGATTAGGAATGTGAAATCCCCCCCCCTGAGCGCGAGGCTTTTACGACGCTTCCCGCCCATTATTGGCGGCTCCTTGCCGAGAACGGAATCTTGTGAGGATACAATGACCAGTTCAAAGAAAGACAGAAACAGAAGAGGTCAGTCGCGCCGGGGCGCCCTCGACGTT
>CAMZHY010000396.1 GCA_947307005.1 uncultured Planctomycetaceae bacterium | reverse complement strand
ACTTCCCCGTCGTCGTCGGACAGTCGCTCGTTACGTTCGCGGTCGCGTTTCTATGCCGCGACGCGAGCGGCGAGCGATATCTCCCGCGCTGGTTCGGCTTCGCGCTTCTTTTCGCGTTCGTCGTTTACGAATACTTCACGGTGCGCGCGGAGCGAAGCGGAAAGAACAAGTCGGACGACGCGAAGACCGCCGAGTCGTCCGGTTCCGAATCTGCCGTCGTCCCCGCGCCGGGGACGCGCGTGAACTGGGGCGTCGCGATCTTCCAGACGCTCTTCGGGCTAGCGCTCCTTGTCGGCGGCGCGCGCGCGTTCGTCGACGGGTCGGTCTCGATCGCGCGGACGCTCGGGGTCAGCGAGCTAATTATCGGGCTGACGCTCGTGGCGCTCGGGACGTCGCTGCCGGAGCTGACGGTCAGCGTAATCGCGACGTGCCGCAACCACGTCGACGTGGCGCTCGGCAACGTCGTGGGCAGCAACGCGTTCAACCTCATGCTCGTCCTCGGCGGTTCGATCGCGATTCTCCCGACCGGGCTTCCCGTCCGTCCGCAGTCCGCGTACGTCGACCTGCCCGTCATGCTCGTCGCCGCGATCGCCGCGCTTTGGTTCTGCCACACCGGGCGCAAAATCAACCGACTCGAGGGCGCGCTCCTTCTAATCGGCGAATTCGCCTACGCCGGCTATCTCGTTATGTAACCCCTCCCGCGACGTCGCGGGGGACGGTATTCGCCCCATGGAGCGAAATAACGCTTGAGCGGGAACCGACGAAAACGACAAGTCCGCGCTCGTTGGCGCGGACGTCTAACTCATTAAAACCAAGGACGCTGGGAAAACAAGCCGACCACTGAGAACCGAAGCGTCAAATTGAGCGCGGCAACGCTCATAGAATCCGCCTTCGACGGGCGTTCCGCGCTGCGGAGCTTACCTCAAACGCGGCGCATTCGGCAATCCGCTAACGGAAACGACGATTCCACGCGCGAGCGACAGTTCGAACCCGAAAAGCGCTATGCGGGCGCGACGCCGCCGCCGGGACTATTTGCCTAGGCTTTTGGCAAGTTTTTCGACGTCGGAAAGAGGTAGTCGCGAATACTTGGCGACCGCGTCGAGCGAAAGTCCCAAGTCCGTAAGAAGATCCTTGGCATACTCAATCGCCATTTCACGACTCGTTCGCTCTGCGGCTTTCTCAGCGGCTTTCTCGGCGGCTTTCTCGGCCTCCTCCTTCAATTCCGCCTCGCGTTTACGGAACTCCGCTCTCGCCTCTTCTCTTCCTTCTTCTCGGGCGTTTTGGCGCTCTTCGTTGACATAACGTTCAAAGATCACTTCTTGGTCAAACAGCGAATTCATAATCGTCATAACCTCCGATTCACGTGATTCCAGATATTCTTTCAAAACATTCCGTTCTTTACAAATTCTGATGGTCTCTTTTATCGCCTTGAGCGTCTTCCCGTGAATTTTGACCTGTTCCGCATGGATTTGCGTAAAGACGACATACTGATTGATGGCGCCGCCCTTTTTGCCGTCGCGGATCACTTTCACGCGAACGTCGACCGTATAATTTTCATCGCCGTCCCAAAAGAGGTCGTTCAGACTCATAACCTCGGGACACGACGACTTGTCGCCTGTATAAACGACGTACGCCTCCGGCTTCGGCAGTTTAACGCGCTTGCCGCTGTAGAGGTTGAGCTTTTGCTCGTCGATGTAGTCTTTAATGGTCTGAGCGACGTACAGGAATATCCTGACGACGATATTCTCGGTCCACGTCGACTGATGTTCGACCAATATAATCAACCGATCGCCGACGCGGAACCCTAGATCGTTATACATGTTGTCGACGAGAACGTTCGTGAGCGTTACGAGCTTGACGTCGTCGATTGTCGCGGTCGTATCCTCAGGATGAAGGTCTCGATAAAGTTGAAACATGTTTTTCGGAATGCTGAAAAAATCGGTAAACACGTCCGACTTGGTCTCGCGATTCACAGTCGGACGTCCAAGCGATTCCGAATCGTTTTGCAACTGAGTTTCGTTTGACAATGATCTTCTCCCACTTAGACGCAAACTCGCGCGCTTCGTTACCCCCAATATACTCAAACAATCCCTATTTGGCAACCGTTTTCCTGATTCCAAAAGCTCAGCGTAAAGAAAAACGCTAGGTCTTCGACGCTCGCAAGACGGCGACGTCGCTACGGGGGGAGCAAGGGCGTTATTCTGAACCGATCGTTTCCGTCGACAAAACGTTTTTCGCTCAATTACGACAAAATCTCTTAATTTACAAATAAAGATCTGATACAATTTCGTATAATAGGCGTATTCGTTTTCACGTTCCTTTCGCGGGCGTCGTTTCGACCTCGTGGAAAGACTCTGCGGAAGTTGCGATCTCCAAGCCGTCTCGAACTCATAATCAAAGAAGAACGTCCAATGAAGAACAACGCTTCAAAGACGACCCGACGGAATTTCCTTTTGGGAACGTCGGGCGCGCTCGTCGCGGGGCTTACCTCAAACGTAGCGCTAGGCGTTCGGCAAGCGACCAACGGGAGCGAGGATTTCACGCATGAGCGGCGGCTCATAACCGGGGTCCAGCGGCCTTCCGCTGGGTTGTTCGGGTACATTGAGCGGGTCGCGCCGAACATGGAAGTTTTTCCATGGCGGTTGTTGTGTCCAAACTTCTATGAAATTCGCCGCGTCGCGACGCTGACGTTCGACCGGTATTTTGAGTTTTATCAGTTCAAGAAACGAATTTTAGAGTCGCCGCCGTCTGAAATCGAAGAGTGCGTCCAAAAGATCGACGGGGCGTCGAGTCGGGCTAAGGCGCTCATTCTGACGGGGATATATCTTTACGACTGCGTTTATCATGAGAATTCCCGGCTTTTCTCGTTCCAAGGAACGAGGCGAAACTACGGCGCGGATTACGGGAAAATGATCTCATGGTCGAACCCCGACAACGGCGTCGGGGATCCGTCGCGCTATCCGCCCAATTATCGATACTACTACCCTTACCGTTTCCCCGTGTGCCAGCCGGGCGGGCGCGTTTTCCGTCCGATCGCGCTGATAGGTTCCTATCGGCCGAATCTCGCAATCGCCGAATCGACTTGGGACCGCTGGTCGTCCATTTTCGAACGTTTCCGCAACGCGGAAGACGACTTGCAGGATTCTATCCCCCCAAGCGTTCTGATTATGGAAGCGACCAACGGGAGCGGGAATAACACGAGCGCGCGGAAGCGCGAACAGCGAGCCGGGGCTACCCGGATCGAGCTCGACGAACGCTTTGCAGAGATTGAGAAACCATTCCTCCTCGATCCATGGAATCGGGTCAAGATCCCGTCCGAATTATCGGGACAATGGATAACGATCAAAGAAAACGTCCAAAACTGGCTCTGGAACGAATGGCTCGCCGGTATCGACCGGCTTCTGGCGCGAGTTCAAGAGATTCTGGGCATGAAGCTCGCGGCGACCGAATGGGCGACCGACGCTTCAGAAACCGCCGACGACTTCCTCAGAACGGCGGACGAATTTCTAAAAGACGACTCTGCGACAGATCAAGAACAACGCGACCTAATCGCGGCGGCCCGCGAATACTGGGCGTCCATTCAAAGGTGGTTTGACGATAGCAACGCAAGTAATACGTCTCTGCACGACGTCTTAGGGTTAGAGGGTTCGCGCCTGAAAGACCTCGCGACGAGTTTGGGTATGCTCGACTCGGATAGATTCCACGTAGGGCGATAGTTCCAAATATCGCGTCCCTCGACAAAACCGCCCCAAATCGCAAAGCTCGGGGCGCGTTCGTATTGGTTTCTCGCTTGAGAGCCTCGACTGCCGAGACTCTCTTTTTTATAGGAAGAAAGTCGGCGATTACGCCCATTAATTGTTGCGAAAATACCCGCCGAATGATATAATCGGCGCCATAATTCTGACCGCG
>CAMZHY010000395.1 GCA_947307005.1 uncultured Planctomycetaceae bacterium | reverse complement strand
TTTAGGGAATCTTCTTTTTCATCGACGTCGTTTTCGCTGGACGGAGATAGATCGCAGTTTTAAAACAGTGAAAACTACGTTGTTCAATGATTCGTTATTATCCGTTTCTAAATCATTTAGACGTATAGCAAGCCATGGATGAAATCAAACCGTTGAGAATTGAAGCAGTCGACTCTTGCACTGGGGAAATCCGTCTTGATCATTGTTCCCCAATACGTGTGTTTGGTTCCGAAAAAATTCGCTGCGAGATGGAGGAAACAACGCTTATTCAAGCGCGCAATATGCGTCTCTGCCCCGGCGTCGAGGGAGTCGTTTTGACGCCGGACGCGCACCAAGGTTTTGGCGCGCCAATCGGTTGCGTTATGGCGACTCCGTCGCATATCTACCCGGGACCGGTGGGAGTCGATATCGACTGCTCAATGAGTCTGTTGCAATTCGATCTCCCAGCGGATGCGATCAATGAAAAACCGTTGCGCCGCGCTTTGATTAATTCGATTACAAAACGAATTCCCACCGGATATAGGCGTCGTCCCGTCAAGAGTTCTAGATATTCTGACCAATTGCTCGAGACGGCGCTATGTCAAGGGGCCGTTGAACCAGTTTGCGAGGAATTGGGCGTTCCCAAAGAATGGATTTGCCGATGCGAAGACGCGGTTCATCTTGGTCATGACGGAACCGCAGACGCTCTGTTCGAAAGACTTGAACGCGTCAAAAAAGAACTTGCCGACGCCCAAGGTTCCAGTTGGAACCTTCACGAAAAAATCCAACAGATCGGAAGTTACGGCGGTGGAAACCATTTCGGCGAATGCGAAATCGTTCGCCTTTCAGAAAGTGAAAAAAACGCAATCCCAACAGCAGAATCTCCTAGCGTCGCCCAAACCTTCGGACTTGTGGATGGAAACGTGGCGTTTTTGTCGCACTGCGGTTCACGCGGATTCGGAAATGAATTGGCAAAAGCGCAATTTAAGTTGCTCAAGGAGAAATTTGAAAAATGGGGGACGCCCTTCCCTTCTGGCGATCCTCAGTTAATCTACGCCCCCCTTGGCACTCCAGAGGCGGATGATTACCTTGACGATATGTCTCTTGCCGCCAATTTCTCTACGCTGAATCATCTTGTAATCAATTCGCTCGTCTTGGAAGCCTTCCAAGAGATTCTTCCGGGGGTTAAGGGGACGTTGGTCTATCATATCAGTCACAACATGGCGAGGAGGGAAATCATCGACGGTCGTCCGCTTTGGATTCACCGTAAGGGCGCGACGAGAGCCTATCCTGCCAACCATTTTTCCCTCGTCGGGACTCCGTTTGAGCATGTAGGACATCCGATCCTTCTCCCTGGAAATCCTTGCGGAGGTTCAGCCGTCATGACCGCGCTTGAAGGCGCAAAGGAGAGTTACTATAGCGTTAATCACGGAGCGGGTCGCGCAATGGGTCGAAAAAAGGCGACCCAAGAACTCGTACAACGCGAAGTCGATCAAGAGTTTGACGACGCGGACGTCTTGTTCAATTCACGAAATTATCCCATAGACGAGGCGCCGCGAGCGTACAAAGATTTCGACGAAGTGCTTCACAGCGTCGAATCGGCGGGTCTCGCTCGTTGTGTCGCGAGACTCCAAGCTAGGTTCGTTATCAAGGATTCATCCTGTAAATCGGACGACTGAATTTGATCGGCTACGCGGGCAAATCATGCGTAGCCGCCCTCAAACCCCTTATTGGTTTCCTTGTAGAGATCGTAAACGCTTTGCTTACGGCGTACGCTCGCGTTGTTCAACTCAAGCAAAGACGGGGCGTCTTAGATGGCGTTTTACGCGTCTTGACTCAAAAGCTTGTTTCTTTAATAATGGCGCCTAGTCGCAGTCGTGTCGCGCGTTGCGACCGTGTTCACAAGAGACAATTGGTTAATCGCCATGAATAATAAAGCTTCATTTTCGATCGTTCCTTTCGTAGCAATCGTTGCCTTACTATCCGCCGCCTCGATTTCGTCTGGTCAAGAAACCCCGCCTCTTCGCTATCAAGAAAAAACGCCCGACGAAACTCGTCAGATGATTCTTGTTTACGTTCCGGACAAAGAGAAGACCGACGGAATCGTCTCTTGTTTTTCAAGAGAAAACGCCTCTTCTCCTTGGAATAGAGATATTGACGACATGCCCGCTAAAATTGGTCGCAACGGTCTTGGCGAGCCGGGCGAAAAGGGCGAAGGAAACGGCAAACTTCCCGCGGGAGAATGGGATCTGGGCTTTGCGTTCGGTTTCAGTCCTGATCCTCCAGAAGGATTAAAAATCCCATACCGTCAGATTACCAGCGCCGACTTTTGGATTGACGAATCGGACGCGCCGGAATACAACAACTGGGTCAGCGGCGCGGAACCGTCCGTTTCTCACGAAAAGATGACGGCTCCCGTCGTCAGATACAACCTCGGGCTCGTAACGCTCTATAACGTTCATCCTATCCATCCGGGAAAGGGAAGCGCCATCTTTCTCCATGTTTGGCTCAATCCGGATCATCCGACTGCGGGTTGCGTCGCGCTAGAGCGCGATAACGTCGTGAAAATTCTTCAATGGCTTGATCCGGCAAAACGTCCAAGAATACGCGCGCAATCAAACCAAGAATTATAAGGCTCCTTCTGTTAGCTCGAAGGATTGTCCCTCTTTTTCATCTGGCGCCTCCTGGCGGCAAGGGGCGCCTCAGATCCGCTGTCGGAGACGACGTTGCCGTTTTGGCTCTCCTCGCCCTTTCTCGACGGTCTTATCTGACGTCTTGCGGCTTCCGTTATTTCCTGTTGTTCTTCGTTCAAAACTTCGGTGGGAAAAAGACTTTCGACGTATTTGAGCAATTCTTCCTGTTTAAAAACCCCTTCGCGATCATAAAGGTCGCGTGGTAGATCGACGTACCCCTTAATTGTTCCAGCAAGTAGACGAAGCTCTATTCCTCTGTCTTTGAGCGCCATCCTAAGGAGTTCTTTTCGCGCGGAATCGCGAAACTGTATTTCGAGCATCCGAGAATGAACGGTAAGATTTTCGACCGTAACCATTTGGATTTTCTTTATACGAAACTCGAAAGCGCGAGTTCTAATGATGGAGATATGGTAAAATCGCGACGCGGCGATCGGAAGTTTTCCGAACCGATCCTTCATCTCAGACCGGAGTAAATCCGCGTCTTCTTTCTTCTCAACTCGACTAAAACGACGATAAAAATCGATTCTGATTTCAGGATCCGAAATATAATCTTTGTCAAGCAACGCAACGACAGGCAAATCGATTTCTACGTCGTTTCTTATTTTTTCTTTTTCATTTTTGAGAGCGCGTTTTGCCGCTTCCAGCATATCGCAGTACATTTCATAACCAATCTCGGCCAAATGACCGCTTTGTTCCGTCCCCAGAATATTACCTGCGCCGCGGATCTGTAAATCGCGCCGCGCTATTTGAAATCCCGCGCCCAATTTATCGTATTCCCGAATTGCTTCCAAGCGTTGTACGCTCCGAGTCGTCAACTGAACGTCGGGATCAACCATAAAATAGCAATAGGCCTGCTTCTTTTCTCGACCAACCCGACCACGAAGCTGATGAAGTTCCGCGAGTCCAAAGTTGTCGGCGTTATCGATAAACATTGTGTTTGCATTAGGAATGTCTAAACCGCTTTCAATAATTGTCGTGCAAACGAGAACGTCGAACGCATGTCGTACAAAGTTGCGCATCGTTTCCTCAAGCCTATCGTCTGGCATTTGAGCATGACCAACGCGAATTCGCGCCTCCGGCACAAGGTTGCGGAGCCTATCGGCCACCTCTTCTATGTCTTTCACTTTATTATGAAGAAAGTAAACCTGACCGCCCCGATTTAATTCACGTAAAATTCCGGAACGGACCTTTTCTTCGCTAAAACGGATAACTCTTGTTTCTACGGGCAACCGGTCTTCAGGCGG
>CAMZHY010000394.1 GCA_947307005.1 uncultured Planctomycetaceae bacterium | reverse complement strand
GCCGAGCGAGCGCGCCGTCGGCGAACGTCGAACAAACGCGCGCGCCCAGCGCGAACGCGGCGGGACGGAACGCGTCGCGACGAGTCGCGCGGCGCGAGAGCGTTTTGGACTTAACGGCGGAACGGGGACCGGCGGTCTCGTTTCCGACTCCGAAGGACTGCCGATCGGCGCGGAAATCACCGGGCTTGTTTCCGACGAAACGGGACCGATTCGCGGCGCCGGGACGGAGTTCGATCCGAACGCGCCCATCGGCGGGGAAGCCGCCGTCGGCGCCAATTCGGTCGGGGGCGCTCTTGGCGGCGCGGAAACGGGAGGCGCGATCAACCTCGGCAGAGTCGATCCTTTCGCGATCGTCGATCAAATCGAGAGCGACGTTCCTTATTCCGACAACATTTTCGGCGGAGTCGAAGCGGAGGCCGGCGGACTCGCGCCCGGCATGATCGCCGACCCGACGGGCGCGAACGTCGCGCAGACGCCTAGCCCGTCCGTTCGTCCGCAACCGACGGGACAGAAACAAACGTGGATTCGCGGCAATAAGAAGTAACCAGAGAAAGCAATCCCTTTAAGAAACGCAACGAGAGGAGACGCGGCATGAGAGAGAGCGAATATCGGCGAAACGATAAGAAACCGCAGGGAAAGTTTATCGTTCGACGCGACGAGACGCTGAGCGCGGTTTTCGGCGTTCTCATTTTCGTCGCGCTGGGGATTGGATTCGGCAAGATCGTCGGCGTCGATTCGGCGAACGACCGCGCCATTCAGAACTACCGACTCAACCAGCTTCCGCGCCAGATGGAGGAGCGGCTCGCTAAACTGCGCGAGCGCGATCTTCCGGAAGATCGTTTTAACGCGGAGGCGCAGCGCGTCTACGCCGCTCTTTACAAAGACGCGATGAAGGCGCGCCCGACCCTCTCCGCAAACGACCGAAGCCGCTGGGCGACGATTCGCGCCCTCGTCGAAAAAGACGCCCGCGTCTACCGCTTCACGCCCGTGATGAAAGAGTCCGAGAAGGAAGCGCGCGCGCAGGAACTCGCCGCCGACGCGTCGGGAGAAGCTCCGGAGTTCCGCTATCTCCCGAGCGAGATTCTCGTCAACTGCGAGGCGGAATGTCCTGAGAAATTCGACGCGACGAAAATCCAAGGAAAGCGTTACGCCAAAAAGCTCGTGCCCTACGCGATCGACAAGACGTGGGAAACGCCGGGTTGGGACTCGATCGACGTCGTCAAGCACGGACTCCCCGACGAGAAGTGGGACCCGTCGAATCCGGCGTCGGGCTATCTCTATTCGAGCAAACCGCCCCTTCTGCCGACCGTCATGGCGGCGCCGTACTGGGTTCTCAACCGCGTCTTCGGACTGTCGCTTAAGGAAAAGCCCTTCCTGACGGCGCGGATTCTGCTCGTTATCTACAACCTCCTGCCGCTGGGAATCGCGTTCTGCTGCCTCGCGAGGATTATCAACCTGCTCGGCAAGTCGAACTGGAGCAAGATTTTCGCGTTCGCGGCGGCGATCTTTGGGTTCTTTACGCTGACCTACGTCGCGACGCTCAACAACCACGTGCCGGGCTTCGCATCGATCTCGATCGCGCTCTGGGCGGCGTGCGAGATTCTATGCCTTCAACGCAACGGGTGGTTCCGCTTCTTCTGCGCGGGCTTCTTCGGGGCGTTTGCGGTCGCGTGCGATCTTCCGTCGCTGGCGTTCGCGGGGCTTCTCTGCCTCGCGCTGCTCGTCAAACGCCCGGTAAAAACGATCTTTGTCGCGATTCCTTCGGGACTCGTCGTCGCGGCGGCGTTCTTCGCGACGAACTATGTCGCGCACAATACGTTCGTCCCCGCCTACGCGCACAAACGCGACCACGTCGCGCTCGAACAGACGCTAAGCGCCGGGAAAGAAAACGACGAAACGCTCGTCGCCGCCGCGGGACTTTTCGACGACAAAGACTGGTACGTTTACGTCTACTACCCCGCCGGGCGTCCGCGCGTTCCGTCGAGCGCCATCATCAGCCACTGGGCGAACCGCACCGGAATCGATCGCGGCGAGCCGTCGAAGGCGCGATACGCGTTCCATTCGACGGTCGGGCTTCGCGGCGTCTTCTCGCTGACCCCGATCTGGCTGCTGAGTTTATACGGAATCATTTTATGGATATTATTCGGATTTGAGGGTTCCGTCAGGGATTTGGTCGTTAAGTATGAATGCCTCGGCGGTCCCCGATACGGCGACGACGACTCTGACGAATCTGACGACGACGACCTCGACGAATACCCCGATTACTACGTCGAACGCGAAAACGACCCCGATTACGATCCCGATTACGACTGCGAATACGTTGACAAATCCGAGCGACAGGTTCGACGTTCCAAGCGCGTTTCGCCGTTCCGCAACCGCCAGTCGGCGTTTTATTTTAGAATCGAGAGAGACAAGACGGAAAAAGCTCTAAAGACCATTCGGGGCTTCGCCAGAACGCTCGCTTTGATTGCGGCGACGCTGACCGTCGTCTTCTTCGTCTTCTTCCTCACCCGCGACCAAGGGGACCGCAATTACGGCGGAATCTGCTGCTGCCCGCGCTGGTTCTTCCCCCTCGCGCCGATTCTTATCCCGTGCATGCTCCCAGCTCTGGAATTATTCAAAGGATCGAAGATCACGCGCGCGATCGCGTATCTGCTCCTCTTCTGGTCCGTCGTCTCCGCGTTCTATCCGACGTGGAACCCGTGGATTTCCCCGTGGCTCTATCAGCTCGCGGTCGACGGCGGTCTCTTCCAGCCGTACTGACCGAGGCGTCGCGACGCCGCTTCTTGACGCGACGCGGCGACGCGTTAGACTAATGGCGACGAACTAGAGGAAACGTCGACAATACGCGCGGTTGCGCGGCGGGAGACCCTATATGGCGAAATCGGAAAAGAAAAAAGACGAAAAGAAGAAGGACGATGGAATCGAACGCGTCGTGAGCGACAACCGCGAGGCGCGGCGTCGATACGAGATTCTCAAAGAGCTCGAATGCGGGATCGCGCTCGTTGGCAGCGAGGTCAAAAGCCTGCGCTGCGGGACCGTCTCGCTCAAAGAAGCTTACGCGAAAGTGCGCAAAGACGAGGTCTATCTCGTCAACTGCGACATTCCCGAGTATATCGACGCGAACCGCTTCAACCATAAGTCGAAGCGCGACCGCAAACTTCTGATGCACCGACGCGAAATCGAAAAATTCGCGAAAAAGGCGACGGAACAGGGGATGACGCTCGTCCCGCTGAAGCTCTATTTCCGGGGCGGGCGCGCCAAGCTGCTCCTCGGGCTGTGTCGAGGTCTTAAGCTCCACGACAAGCGCCAACAACTCAAAGATCGCGACATGAAGATGGACGCGCGCCGCGCGTTCTTGGCGCGGCGCAAGTGACCCGGTCCTTGGCAGGCGGTGAAATCCGGGAAACTATTGTCTAATCGCGGCTATCTGAGTATACTGAGACTCGGCGAGCGCATGGGGGCGTTCGCTATAAATTAGGAGCGGAACATTGTTAAATCCAGCCTACCAGCCTAACGACTTGGATTCTTCTGGAGATTCGTCGGTAAATCGTGAGATTAGGTCCGACGTCTTCATGGATTTATTCGGTCAAAACGAGTATACGTTTCAACTTTTTCAAGCGTTGCATCCAGAGGATACGACGGCGACAATCGAAGACCTCAAGATCGTCACGCTCTCTCACGTTCTCACCGATAGACAGTACAACGATCTCGGTTTCCGTGTCGGAAATAGGTTGATCATATTGATTGAGCATCAGTCGACGTGGTCTGAAAACATCGTCGTTCGTATCTTTCTTTATATTGCGCAAACTCTTAACGACTATATTAACGAGAACAAACTCAATCTTTACAGCGCTAAGAAGATTAAGTTGCCCAAGGTTGAAGCGTACGTCGTTTATACAGGCGGTAAAGAGGATTGTCCTGAG
>CAMZHY010000393.1 GCA_947307005.1 uncultured Planctomycetaceae bacterium | reverse complement strand
ACTGAATATAAAAAAGAAAAAGAGCAACAAGACAAAAAAATTAAAACGCTACAATTAGACTGGTTTGTCGCTTTCGTCGGCAGTTTGGTCGTTTTCCTCCGCAATTTGCGCGGAGGGTGGCAAATTTTGGGCTAAGTCCTCGAATCGTTTAACGCAGGTTGTTGCGATGTTGCGTTCATTCTCCCTGTTGTGTCTGGTTTTTTCGGTTTGTTTACCGTCTTTATCAGTTTGCGCCACGGCGGTTCGCGGTCAGGAAGTTCTGTTTGAGGACCGTTTTGAGGGAGCGCTTATGCCCGGCTGGGAATGGCTTCGCGGCAACGCTCCCTGCCGGCGTTTCGTCAATAATTCGTTAGAAATTCTAACCGAGCCTTTTTCTTCAGGCGAAGCGCGCAACGCGCTAGTTCGACCGTTAAATTTTTTTCGGTGGCAAAACGGAACCGCAGTCGGCTCCTACCGGATTGAAACTGAATGTTATTTCCTCGAGAAACCAACCGCCCGAAACCAACAATGCGGCGTCTACTGGATGCAGAACAACAGGGTTATTTTTAAGCTTGTCTTTGCAAACGTTGACGGTAAAATGTACGTCTACCCCGGCAAAGTTCCGATTGACACCCCTGGCGGTCGATTGAGAATGACGGTCGTTGGACGCAACGTCGTCGCGGAGTTCGCCTGTCTCAACGAGACTTCTTTTCAACGCGTCTACGAAGGAAGAATCAATAGTTCCCCTAACGATCGCATTAGTCTTCAGTGTTGGGGCGGTCAGGTCGAAGATTCTTCCGACGAAAATAAGACCGGACAATGGGCGAGGTTTCGCTATTTTCGCGTAGAAAAGCTCTGCGAGTAAGAATCGAGCGTTACTGATTCTCTTTTACGAGTCTTTTCTTCTTCAGCGAATGGAGATATCGTCGGTCGTTCCAACTGTTTCATCCTTCAAGTAGAAGCGGATTATTTCCATGTTAGAGGGAGTCGGCGTCGTCTGTTTTTCGGCGAGTTACCTAATCGCGCTGTTCTTTGAAATTGCAAGACTTCGTTTCTCAAAAGAAAATAAACTTCTGTTTGCATGTTCGTTCGTAGCGACGTCGCTTGGAGTGGTCGCGCACGCCGCTTTCTTATACTATAACGACTTGCTTCAGAACGATCATTTCTTCGCGAGCGCAGGCGGTTGGTTTTCCGTCTTAGCTTTCGCGGTGGCGCTCGTCGCCCTTTATTTAGCGCTTGTCAGTAAGACTCAATTCAGTCTTTTTCTACTTCCCTTGACGCTGGCGCTTTCCGTCGTATCGCTCCGCGCGGGAAACGCGGCGTTCACACCGGCGGCGACTTGTCTCTGGGTTCGCGCAACGCACGCGTTCTCGCTTCTCCTCGCGACTCTCGTTTCGTTCTTCGGCGCTCTCTGCGGAGTCATGTACTTCTGGCAACGCGACAGACTGCGAAAGAACGTCCCCGAAAGTTCCATAGCGTTGCCGTCGCTCGAATGGCTGAGTCGCGCGTGTCGATTTGCGGCTAACGTGTCGGTCGTCGCGATTGGAATAGGGGTCGCGGGAGGTTTTTATTTGAAAATTTTTTCCGGCGCTCCGTCGCGCGCCGATCTTGCCTCTGTTGGAACGCCCTCTCTCTTCCTGTTGGCGCTCTTTGCGCGGTTCTACAAGAGACGGGCGCAACCGCTTGACGTCTGCGCCTTTAACTCGATCCACAACTTGGTCGTTTGCGTCGCGATGACGCTTCTTCTCCTTTTCGCAGCCTTCGGGTCGTCTGGTCACTGGAAGCGCCTTGTTCCCCCTAAAGACGAACCCGGCGCCCTAAAGATCGAAGACATTTCCATGATTGTCGTTTCCCCAACGACCGATAATACCCGCGAGACAAACCTTCGTATGGTCGCATTAGTTAGCCGTTTCGCAACGCAGGATTGTTTGAGCGCAAGGAGAAGTTGAATGCCGATTCATGTTATCGGTTTAAATTATCGCATGGCGTCGATTGACGTTCGCGAGATATTCGCAATGGACTCCGACGCCATTGCCAACACGCTGCTAGAGTGGCGCGAATCTTTTCCAGGAATAGAAGCGGCGCTCATTTCGACGTGCAATCGCACCGAGCTTTATTTCGCCTCCGACCTCGACGCCCTGCCAAACTATAAAGACGTCTTTCCATTTCTCGTCGCGCCCAAACGTCGAAACGCCGAAGAAACAACCTTTGATCGTTATTGCGATTTCTTTCAAACATTGGAAGAACGCGACGCGGCGGAACATCTCTTTTCCGTCACGTCGAGCCTCGACAGCATGATCCTCGGCGAACCGCAAATTCATTCTCAAGTCAAACGCGCATATGAACTCGCAACTGCGGCTCAAACAACCGGTCCCATTCTCAACGGCGCGTTCCAGACCGCTTTCAAAACGTCAAAGCGCGTCACGGTCGAAACAGACGTCTTCAAGCGTCGCGTAAGCGTCCCCAGCGTCGCAGTCGTCGACTTCGCGCTCAGGATTTTCGAACGTCTGAGCGACAAAAAGACGCTCGTTCTGGGCGCGGGCGAAATGGCGGAGGAAACGCTGAAATACCTTGCGGATTACGGGGCCCAATCGGTTGTCGTCGCCAATAGAAGCCGCGAAAAAGCGGAAAGACTCGCCGCTCAATGGAACGGGCGCGTCGTCGACTGGAGCGAACGCCTTCAAGAATTAACGACCGCCGATCTCGTCGTCGTCGCAACAGGCGCGTCGGAACCCGTGGTCGCGCTTGAAGACTATCTTCAAATGGAAAACGCTAGAAAAACAGAAAAATCGCTCTTTATTCTCGATCTCGCCTCGCCGCGTAACGTTGATCCCCAGATCGGCAAACGTCCAAACGTCTTTCTCTACTCCATAGACGACCTCGAAGCGGCGTGCGCGCATAATAAGGATCTTCGCGATAAAGAAATTCCCAAAGCGCGTAAAATCGTTCAAGAAGAAGCAACTCGCTTTCTTGCCGACATTAACGCTAGAAAGTCAATCGAAGCGATTCGACGTCTTCGCGATGGCTGGAATGAAATTAAAGAAGCCGAGTTAGAACGATTATTCAACAAGATTGAATGCGACAGGCGGACAGAGGATGAAATTCGTTACGCGTTCGATCGGCTCGTCAACAAGCTTCTTCATTCTCCGACTGTTTCTTTGCGCAACGCCTCGCAAACAGAATCCGCTCCGCGACTCGTCGAGGCTTTGAGAAGGCTCTTCAGACCTTGAAATCTTTAAAACGTTCCAGTCGCCGACGAACGTTCCGACTTGAAAGTCGTCGTTAGAAAACGTCCGCGACCGTTAGAGGAACTTGGATCGCGTTCTATCGCTATCTGGACGTCCCCGTCGTCAAAAGTATGCGCGACGCGTCGTCCTTGAGACCTTAACGCGTCTTCCATCGCGTAGTTGCGGAGAAAACTTCCGCCGCTGATTCCTACGTAATCGGGATCGGACCACTCAAAAAGCGCGTCGGCGTTCGTCGATCGTCCTCCATGATGCGGCGCTAAAACAAAATCGCATTTCTTCGGCTGTCCGTCTAGGAACAAGGCGACGTCAGAATCCAGATCGCCCGGTAAAAGAATCGAACGTCCAAGGTAATCAACCGCAAGGACCACGCTATTTCCATTGGTTTTTCCCGTCGTTTCCTCCGCGCCCAACGTAGGATGAAGCGCCGATAATTCGGGAAAACCAAGAAAGTCAAGGGATTGTCCGGCGGATATCAGTTCGATCTTCACCTTGAGATCCTCGAGTTTCTTGTGAAGAGAAAGCGTCGATTCATTCTCTTTTTCAAACATGACATGAGAAACGCAAACATTGCGCACGCGGACAAGATCAAGGAGCGTTTCCATGCCTCCGTAATGGTCGTAATCGGCGTGAGAAAGAATGACGACGTCTATCTCGCGTCGACCGGAATTCCAAAGATTCTTGGCGACAATTTCAGCCGCGCGCTG
>CAMZHY010000392.1 GCA_947307005.1 uncultured Planctomycetaceae bacterium | reverse complement strand
AGGCGCGGGCGTTAACTGACGTTTTGAAGGAATACGACGGCAACGCGTCCGTCGACGCGCCGGCGCCGCGCTGGCTCTTTTTGGAGCGTTACAGTCGTCCCGCCGTCGGCGACGAAACGATCAAGGGCACGGAAGCGTACAACGCGTATTATCGCGAGGTCGATTACGTAACGGCGAAGATGAATCTTGAACTGGATTCGGCGACGGCGGCGCGATTCGAACAGTTTGCGGAGTCCGGACGGTACGACGAAATCGAGAAGACGGATGACGACGACGTCGATTCGATGAGCGACAAAGAGTTTGAAACGTATCTCCGCGAGAAGTACGGCGTTCAAGACGACGACTCGGACGACGAAGAAAACGAAGAGGACGACGACTTGGACGACGACGAGGACTATTCGAAAGATCACAGAGACGCGATTATCGTCTACGACGCGAGGTTCCGCGTCAAGAGCGGCGTGTTTGCGGCAGCGTTCCTGCGGGTTGCGAAGTGCGTTTCGAAAGATTCGGAAAAGCCTGAGGAACGTTGCGTTAGGGTAAGCGCGGACGTCTCGGGGATCGTCATATCGGCGACAGACGGCAGTTTTACAGTTAGAGAAAGGATAGACGACCCTCGCGATTTTCGCGTTTTGTTTCACGGCTCGTTTCTCGCCGATCCAAGGGACTTCGTGAAGATATTTTCCGAAGCGCGGATAGGGGACGACGAACGCATGGTTTTTGCGCTTCATTTCCATTTTCTGACGATTAAGACCGCGAGGTTTCGCTATCGTCTCTTTATCGAAGACGGGATGACGCCGGAGGTTCATATATTTTCACGTTTTGCGGATCGAGACCCCGGCGACAGGCTGCCGGGCAATATTACGGAATTCCCCGATTTGAGCGGGGAGACGCGCTATTTTGAGATGGAATCCGGCGCGTTGAAGCGGATGATTCGCGGCGCGTTTCTCGCCGTCGCTCCGACGGCGAACGAAAGGAGTTTTCGGCGTTTCGTCTTAGGCGTCGATCGGCGCAAAGCAACCATGTACTCGACGGATGGTCGAGTTCTTACATGGCGGGAGGTCAAAATCCGACGTTTGGCGCTCGAATTCGACAAAACGCCTGAATATGTTCAGCTAAATGAGAAGAATCTCAGACGACTTGAAGAGTTCCTTACTGACTCTGGGTACGCTCAAATCGCCCTGACTAAGGATTGGTTACGGGTTCAAGCAGGCGACGTCTTCCTTGAGGTTCCGGCGACGACCTCATTCTTTAGCGTATTAGGTCGGAGACTCGTTAGTTCAAAGCTCTATCCAACGAGGGCGAGATTTTTCGCCGGCGACCTTGCGAACGCGCTCCGCTGCGTCATTGGCGACGGAGGATGGTCGGAGACCTCGCCAAAGCCCGTCACGCTCGAAGCGCGCAACAAAAGACTGGTGGTTTCAAGAGGCCGTCGCGCCGCGTTCCCGCCCCTTGTCGAGATTCCCCTCAAATACTGCGGTCAGCGAACCTCCGTCATCCTCGACGCCGAGCGTCTTTACGAGTTCGCCAACGGACTCCCGCCGGAGACTCCCGTCAAGCTCTTCGTCGGATTTGCGAGCTGCCTCGAAACCCGCGTCCAAGCGCTCTTCGTAACCCGAGACGGACTGCGGTATCTCATGAAAGAGACGCGATAATAGTTCTGTTGAAAACCGCCCCGCCGACCGAAAACGGTCCGCGGGGCGCGGAAAGCGCAAAGACGTCGACAATTGGGCGCGGCGTCTTTGCGGGCGATCTTCGCCGACTGTCTAGCGTCTCGATTTTTTTTCGCGCTAACGACTCGATTCGGATGACTTCTTGCGGCGTTTTGACGCGGCGACGACCGTCGAAGTCGAACGCCTAGCGTCTCGATATTGTTTCCGATCCTTCGGAAAAGCCGGGCGGTTAGCGTTCGGATTGTTCTCAAAAAGACGACGACGCGTCGATATAGCGTTTCGATTCGATTCAACGCTAGGAACGATAGAAAAAATTGACGCCTAACCGTTTCGTCGGGCTTGAAAGACAATACGGCGGATGATAAAATCGAGGGCAGGAGAGGAACGTCGTTTCGTTCTTAGTGAATAATCTTTCGCCCATTTCTTCCCACCCCCCCAGGGAGAGACGTTAGTCTCTCGGAACGCCATGAAATTCCATGTTAAACGCAGCGCGTTTGTTCAGACTTTTACGCGGATCGCCCGTTTCGTTCCGAAGCGAGGCGCGCGCCCTATTTTTCAGCGCGCTTTGCTTATCGCGGACGAATACGGAGTCGCGCTCGAAACGGTCGTTTCCGAAGGTTCTTTTAGCGACGGCGCCAGTCTTCTGATCGACTCGTCTTTCGTCGTCGATTCTGAACGCGCTTCCGTCGACCCCTTTGATCGTTCGACAGCCGTTCCGAGCGACGTCGAAAACGCGGCGGGAACGACCGGCGCGGCGCCGCGCGACTGTCAAGACCCGTCTTTTGCGGGCGACGAGATTCGCGTGCGAATAGACGTCCCGTCCGACGAGTTCCGCGTCGAACGTTCGGGGAAGGCCGTTCTTAACGTCAAACAGATCGCAGGTTTTTTATCGATGATTTCGGAAAAGAACGGCGAAACGCTCGAATTTGAGGTTGTCAATCGCTGTCTTACCGTCCGTTCCGGGGACCTTAGCGCCGAGTTCAACGCCGGTTCGCCGAGGTTTCTTGCGAAGTTGCCCGAGATCGCGCCCTTTGAGGAATCTCGATATTTCAAGCTTTCCGGAGAGGCCTTGAGGCGCATGATCGATCGAACCGTCGTCGCGGCCAAACCGAAAGAGTTCGCTCTATTCGATGTGGAAATACGTATGAATTTCGACCTTAATTGTACGCAATTCATTTTTGGTCAAAATAGCGCGACCGCCGCGGCGACCGACGGGAGAAGACTTGTGGTTCAACGCGTCGCGTCGGAATATCTTTCCGGAACGCCGAACGAGGAGTTTCAAGAGAAAACGGTTCTTTTTCCGTCCGAGACGCTGAGGATTATTCGACAATTTTGCTCCGACGCGACCGAGGCGTTCATCGCCTTTGGCGCCCGTTCCGACCTATTTGGCGATCGCGAGTTTGCGCGGATCAAGATTGGAAACGTTGTGATTTCAACGACGACGTCGCCGAAAAGCTTTCCTTGCTGGAGCTCGAGTTTTCCCAAAGATTTGCCGACTCGCAATCGAGTTGAAATCGCCGCGTCCGACTTTGCGTCCGCCGTTTTTTTCCTCGAGGGAAAAGAGAAAAATATACGCGAAGACATGAGCAGTATCGAGCCGGCGATTCTGAGAATGAGCAAGGGGCGACTCGCGATCAGAAGGACGTCTCCCGCCGCGAAACTCTTCGGCGAGGTGGAGTTTCCGGTTCGGTATGACGGCGCGCCGAGCGCGTTCATGCTGGATATTCGGTATCTCGTCGATATCGTTCGCTATCTCTCGCCCCGAGAGACCTTCAGACTCTATTTTAGCGACAAGGATATGCTCGCGATCTTTGCGGCGGACGACGGATACCGCTGCGCCGTGTTGAAGATCATGGGAAGGGCGCCGTGATCGCCGCTTGTCGTCGCTAACATTTCAAGGACTCGGATTATTGCGGGGGACGCGACGAGTTCAAACATAGCGCTAAGGAATTCGAAGAAATCGCGTTTTGACGCGTTTATTCTTGGCATGTTAGCGCTGAGCAAAAAGCTTGCGTTTTTGGAATTCATGCCGTTTAGAACCGAATTTTGAGTTTTTTATATTTTTTTTTGGGTGAAAGCTCCTTGCGGCGCGCACTGTATGAGTAGAGATTGACAAAAAGGTCGCGAGTGAATTCGCCAAAGGGACGGCGCGGCGTCGCAGAGCGGCGATTACGAGCGACGTTTCACATTGGCTTTTACGTTTTGCAAACCTATTGCGTCGACAACCGAAAAGAAAGCGCTCGTTAGCGAGCGGAGGACGAAATAATGGTACAAAGGCAGACGCTGAAGACCGAAGA
>CAMZHY010000391.1 GCA_947307005.1 uncultured Planctomycetaceae bacterium | reverse complement strand
GCCGTCCCCGTGCTCCGCAAGCGCGTCGGAACCAACTTCCAAGCCCAGGCGGATGGCATGACCCCCGACAGACTCGTCCAAAGACTATTGGAAGTCGTCCCCGCGCCGGAAATTGAGAAGTTCGCGAGAAGGTAAGGGCGACGAAGCGTTTCGGGGCGCCGCTATGACGGCGGGACTTTTAACGCGTTCTAACGCATTGACGCGTTAGAGTCAATTATTTTTAACGCATTGATGCGTTAAAAATGCGTTAGACGCGTTAGATTATCTTTCCTCAATGTATTGACGAATAACGTAACATTGTTTATTAACGGATGTTAAGACTTTCCTCACGACTTGATTTTTTTTAACGCGTTGATGCGTTAGAAATGCGTTAGAATGACGTTGACCCCGGAGATTAGCGCCTTGGCGAGGCGGATTCTAAAAGCGCTTCGGAACCAATTTCCAAGCTCAGTTGTTACGATTTTGTCTAAAATATGTGCTATAGCACATGAAAACGCTTGGTTGATTGAAAAAGATTTGATACAATGAACATTAGGATTTCCACGAAGGAGGCGGCCAAAATGATCTCAACTGCGGAAGAGACCACAAATTTCACGTTCAAGATGGATAAAAAGACCAGAGAAGGGTTCAGCGCTCTCTGCAAAGAGTTTGGTCTTTCTATGTCCGCCGCTGCGCTGGCGTT
Organism: uncultured Planctomycetaceae bacterium; assembly: GCA_947307005.1. GTDB lineage: Bacteria > Planctomycetota > Planctomycetia > Pirellulales > Thermoguttaceae > RUG369. The sequence goes on along the minus strand of CAMZHY010000391.1, from coordinate 3,293 downwards.
AGTGAGACAGGCGGTTCGGTCTCAGTCTATGACTTTTACGATGGTTGACGCGAACGGATTTACTCCAGCGGAAGCCGCCGAATTAAGACGCCGTATCGACGACGTTGAAAAGGGAAACGTAACTGAGCGCGGTATTATTGAGACCTGATGATGCGAAATCTTTTATGGCAGTCGGACGCTTGGAAAGAATATGAAAGCTTACAGGCGGATAAGGCGTCGCTGAAAAAGGTCAATAAACTGCTGAAGGACGTCATGCGGAACGGCTATCAATGTTCCTATGGAAAAGCTGAAATGCTTAAGGGGGACTTCAGCGGATACGCCAGCGTCCGCATTGACAAGAAAAACAGAATTATTTTTAGCGTCGACGAGAATACGGTAACAGTGATTCAGTGTTGCGGGCATTATGACGACAAATGATCGCGTTGCGGATCTTACTTAAACGTAACTTTGTGGGTTTGGAAGCGACCAACGGAAGCGATGATTTAACGCATGCGCGGAAGCGCATAACCGGGGTCCAGCGGCCTTCCGCTGGTTTTTAGTCATGCGCGGAAGCGCATAGTCGTCAGCCGGGACGTCCCGACCCCGGCGACTTTTTTCGTTTACTGAGTCGAGAACGGCGTCGGTTGGCAAATCTGGGATTCGATCCCGGATTTGCCAACAGGCGCGCATGGAACGCTTTAAGAGATTGCGACAAGAGAAGAAGCGAGGAACGGGCGCGATTGTCTGCAATTGTCCTCAGTCGGGACTTCTGAGAGAAAACATTCTGCAAATCCTGGCGTGGTTTGTATAAAAGCCTTTCCTCTATTGTAGAATGCGCCGTTGTCTTTTCTGACAAATCCAAAGTATAACTTTAGATTTGTCAGTCCTGTGAAAAGTTTCAGCTTCCTAAAAGCGCCGTTTTAAGAGAACGATCCTAAATGTAGTTCAGCGGCAGCGCTACGAGGTTTTCTCTCAAATAGAGTTTTCTATTCGTCAGACAGATAATCGCGCCCATTCCTCGCTTTTTCTCGGGAATCCCGTCTAGAACGTTAAATTCGGACGCCATAATCGCCTGAGGTTTTGTCGTTAGTTTGATTTCGATTGGATACAAGGTTCCGTTTTCTTCAATAATCAGGTCGATCTCGCCCTCGACCTCTTCTTCTCGACCGTCTTTATTCTTCTTTTTTTTGTCTTTTCCGTTGTAGAAGAACACGCCGAAGTCGTAATCTAGACCCTCGTTGGAATATGATTTCAGAATCTCGTTGACAACAAACGTTTCAAAAATCGCTCCGCTCATCGCGCCGTTTTTCAGCGTTTCCGGGGTAAGCCAGCGCGTAAGATAACAGCAGAGTCCCGCGTCTCTGAAATACAGTTTGGGCGTTTTGAGCGCCCGATTAAGAGCGCTCGGCGTATAAGGTTTAAGAACGTATACAAGACCGCTTTTCTCCAAGATGGAAATCCATTCTTTGATCGTTACCTCAGAAACGCCCACGCCGGAGGCAATATTGGCGTAATTTAGGATTTGCCCCGTTCTTGCCGCCACCAACGTCATGAACTTAACAAACGTCATATGATTCTTTGCTTTAACGAGTTTATTGACGTCGCGTTCGAGATATGTCTTCACGTACGATTGATAGAAATCGACCCATTCCTTATCCGGATTGGCGTAAAGTTCCGGATAAGACCCGCGATGGATTACTTTCCATAGATCGCCGTTATAGTCTTTCAGTTTTTTCTCTCTGGAAGCGAGATATTCTTCGTTGGGAACAAAGCGCCTGTTAAAGTCGACTCCGTAAATCTCGCGCAGGGAAAGACCTTCCATTTCTAATAGAGAGACCCTTCCCGCCAGCGATTCGCTTATGCCTTCGATCAGTTGAAGTTTTTGGGATCCCGTAAGAAAATAAACGCCTCGGGCGTCCGTTTTGTCTAGTTCAATTTTCAGTCTGCTAAATATGGAGACGCATTTCTGAACCTCGTCGATCATGAGCGGGGCGGGATTATTGAGCATGAACAGTCCGACGTCTTCCGTCGCCTGTTGAAGCAGGAGATCGTCGTCAAAGGTAACCTGTCTAACGTCTTTGAAAAGATGCTTAAACAGAGTCGATTTACCGACCTGTCTCGGACCGGTAAGCGCGATCGCCTTGCTATTTTTGGCTCTTCTTTCAACGACCGACTCAATATGACGCTTAATAGAATACATGACGCCCCTCCGCGACAAATCCAAAGTATGACTTTAGATTAGTCAAAAACGGACGGGCGTCAACGCCGTTTTTCGAAAAAACGGAAAGATAACCTTTCGCCCCCAGCGTTAGGGGCGGCGCGTCGATCGGGGCGGTTCGCGCTTTAGGGGCTAGCGTTTCTCGACGTAGGGCTCCTGCCCGTCGTCTTCTTCGAATTCGTCGGATGAGACGCGGACGAAGCCCGCGCCGGCGGGGCTTCCGAGATAATCTAGGACGTCGGGGTCAAGCTCGGCGACGGCGGCGACGGGGACCATTTCGACGTTTTCGGGGTCGTCGGCGTAGTCGTCGTCTTCGTTTCCGGCGAAGAACTGCCAGCCGCTGTCGTCTTCGTCGTCTTCATCCGGGTCGTCGCGGAACATATAGCCGACTTTCCAGCCTTCTTTGGTGATTTTCTTGGAGACGAACGCGAACTTCGCGAGGACTTCCTTTCGCGCGACGGTCGGGTCGAGATCTTCGGCGGCGCTCAAGAATTCGTCGACGTCCTCGGGGTCGACGTCGTCGTCGAGTTCGATCGCGTCGATCGCCGCGCCCCAGACTTCTTCGTCGTCCGCGTTGACGCGCAGGTTGACGGCGAGTTTGAGGAGTTCCTCTTCCGTCGCGCCGAGGCGTTCTTCAACCGTTTTGACGAGCGTTTTCCCGGCGTCCCCGTAGAGATACGTCGTGATCGCGCCGTCTTTCGAGACGACCGCCTTGACCGCGCCGAGATTCTCCTCGTCGCCGTAAAAGACCATGAACGGCGGCAACTGTTCGTTGACGAACCATTCGAACTCCGTCCCGTCGCGACCGTTCATGTAATAAATCTTGCCCCCCTCTTCGAGCGTCTCCGGCGAAACGTCGGGCAGATACGTCGCCATCGCGCGTTTAATCGCGTTTTCGATTTCGATAAGCGTTGAGTTCATCGTCGACCTCGTTTTTCAATTCACGCGTCGTTAAGGCGTTAATCCGAATCGCCCAAGAAGGAGCGAACGGACGTTGGAAATCATTTTAGCGCCGCGAGTTGGTCGTTGCAACGGTTTGAGGCGGACGACGAAAAAAAAGATAAACGACAAAGCGTCGGCGTTGAAAGCAAGATCG
>CAMZHY010000390.1 GCA_947307005.1 uncultured Planctomycetaceae bacterium | reverse complement strand
GGCCGTCTCCAGAAAATCAGCGAGACTGGCGCGATTCAAAACGTCGGAATGACGACCGAGGAATTCGAACACACGGCGAGCCCTTACGCGGCCGTTTTTACGATTCCGGAAATTACGGTCGTCAACGACCGACTCGACGCGTTCGCGGAGCTCTTGCGACAGCTCGAACAGCTCGGAGACGACTGTGTCGAGCACGACGTTGCGGAAACGTTCTGGCGGCTGGTCGATGGCGATATTAAAGACTCCGCGTCCGCTTCGCTCGTCTCGACGACCGTCGGAAACTACATCACGAGCGGCAGCCTCGACGAAAGCGGGCTCGCGGCGGCCCTTACCGCGATGAACTCGTTCTCGAATGCGAACGGAATCCCGCTCGCCTCCGACAATCTGATCATGTTGACCGGCTCGAAGCTCACCCCGGCGGCCTTCAAGCTCGCTCACGCTGGTCTGATCGACTTCCAGACGGGGACGGCTTATCCGAACTACTTTAACGGTCGATTCAAGCCGGTCGAGTGGACTTATCTCGACAGCGCTCACGCTCGCGCGAAGAAAGACGACGGCTCGACTAATTCCGTCTTTGCAGCGGACAAGACGTGGATTCTTCTCCGCGATCCGCAGCGGCGGCCGGCGGTCTGCGTCAATAAGGTCGTCGGGTTTGAATCGCCGCGCGTTGAACAGTTCGAAGCCGATCCGACCGTATGGGGAACGACCTACCGATACATCTATCCCTACGGCGTAAACGCTCAATACAAGGACGCGATCGTCGCGACGACGAACACCTGATAAAACAGATAAGGAGAAATCAAAATGGCTGATACTTTTGGAGCCGTCCAGAATGGACGAGCGACGGTCGGCGGGCGTTTCTACGCGACCCCGGCGGCGGACGTCGCGGCTAATACGATCTTCATGCCGGCATACTCGACGAGTCCGCTCTTCGGCGTCGCGGAATATCCGGTTAAATCCGGCGAGCTGGGCGCGTTTGCAACGGAAGGCGTTTTCGTGTTCGATAAGCCGGCGGGCTGGTCGGACGCGGCGGGGAAGCCGGTCTACTGGACTCCGACGAGCGCGGTTGCGGGCTCGTTCGCTGCGAGCGCGTCCGCTGGCGACGTTCTCGTCGGATTCCAGATTACGGCGAACATTCCGGCGGGCAAGCTCGGGATCCTTCTCGCTCATCCGTCCGCGCTGGCGTCTAGCTGTTATAGGGGCTCGACTATGAAGCGCGAACGTACTAACGAGCATGACGTTCTCCGACAGGGCTCGACGGTCGTGATCGTCGAGCGACGGAGCGGCGTCGCGTCGTCTTTAATCGTTCCGTCGAATGAAGCGAGGGAAGCGTTGATCCGTATCCTTTCCGACCCGATCGAGGCGGCGACTGAGAACGTCGTCGTCCCGGTCGAGGTCGTCGAGGAAAAGAAAACAACGACGAAGAAAAAGACGACGAAGAAATCAACGACAACGACGGAATGAAACCTTATAGGCAACTCGAGAAACTCGGACGCGTGAACGCGCTCGACGCGGTTCTGACAAAGAAAGACGGCTCGTCTTTAACGCTGAGCATCAAGCCTGAAACGTTTAGTTCTGAGACGTTGGACGGCGAATACGCGAACGCGATCGGAGTCCGCGTCTGGAGCGCGAACGTCTCTGAATTTCTCGACGCTGATACCGGCGCGGCGTATTTTCCAGATCAGGGAGATTCTCTGACGGTAACGCTCGACGAAGGATCGACGAGGATTTACTCGATTACGCGGTCAGTGACAACCGCGCGGTTCTGGGACTGGCTCTACGCTCGACCAGGTTATCGGATAAGGTTTTACACGAAATATGAAGGGGCGATCGAACCGTGACGAACTGGGCGGAAAAGATAGCGAACGACCTCGCGGAAACGATCTTAGACGTTCCCGTTTATTCGAACGTCGACCCAAACCGCGAATACAGCGGCGGGGAGACGATCGAATTTAATGTTCAGAGCGTCGAGGCGATTCCGACGATCAAGTCCGAAATCTACTACAATTTCCAACTCATCGCGGCGACGCGCGCCCCTTCATTCTCCGAGGCTCTCGAACTTCTCAACGAGCTCCACGATCCGCTCCAGAATCTTCTCGACGGCTACGTCGCCAGCGGCGACGCGGCGGCGGCTTTTATTTCTTCGAAAGAAATGAGCGCGGACGTTCGCGGACTTATTGAAGGCGAGAGCTTCTACGGAATTCTCAATTTCTCAATTCAGGAAAAGGAAGAAGCTTAAAATGGCTCATAATTTCGCATATCAAATGTGCGTCGGCCTGTTTGCGCTCAAAGCTTCGAGCGGAACGAAGGTGACCGAGCTCCCGGACGAGTTTAAAGACTACGAATGGGATATTTCAAGCTCGATCATTCCGGCGACTTACGACTTCACGAACATTCAAATCGGAAACGCTCAGATCGAGACGCTCGAGAATCCGACGATCACGGCGCTGTCGAAAGCCAAGCGTTTTGACTCCGGCGCGGTCACGCCTCCGACCGTCTCGTTCGCGACGATTCTTTCGGCGGACGCGGACACGATCGTCGAGACGCTCAACGCGCTCGGACAAACGGTTTCGGATTGCTTTAAGTGCCTTCTTTGCGTCGGAAAGTACGCGAGTACTTCGAGCGGCGTCCGTTCTTACGACATTATTCACGAAGCGGCGTGTCTGCTTACTCAGGACGGTTCGCGCGGCGGCGAAGCCCTTCAGCGAATCGCGGGCGACCTCCAGTTTCAAGAATGTCACCTTCCCGTCATTGGCTCGACGAACTCCAAGGCGAAGCTCACGTGGACGGAGTCGACGGGCGCGATCGCTTACGTCCACAACAACCCGTGATTTTAAAGGAGAGCGCGAATCATGGATATTAAAAAGATTTCAAACGAAAAAAAGCCGTTCGATATTCACGAATGGAACGACGAGATCAAGGCGTTCGTCAAGCCGCTCAACAGCTTCGAACGCCTTGTATTTAACGATTTTTTTCTCACCTTCTACACTCAAAACAACGAACCGGAGACGAGATTCGACGCGGGATTCCGCGCGGCTCTTCTCGTTCTCGTCGATGAAAACGACAATCCTCTTTTCACTGAGTCCGATCGCGACGCGGTTTTTTCCGGCTCCTTCATCCCCTTTTCCCGTCTTTTCAATCAATTCATTGAAATCGACGAAGGAAAGGAGCTCGACTCGATTAAAAAAAACTGATCGACGACCCCGCTTTTGTATTCCTTTTTCGGCTCGCGTACACGCTGAAAAAATCAATCGCCGAGATTCTCACACTCCCGCGCTGGGAGCTCGAATCCTGGCGTTTTTTATTCGATCTTTACGGGCCGCTCGACTGGAAACGCGACGACTTCCTCGACGCTCGTTCGACCGCGCTTCAGAGCGTCGAAAAAAAGCCGCTCAAAGACTTCCTATTATTCGGCGACCCGTCCTTTCATGAGACGGAGGAAGAAGCGCGTCAACGACGCGAAAGCGAGGCGTTAAAAGCTTTTGGAGGCGAAGAGTAAATGCCTTTTTACGGTCAACAAAAAAGAGACTACGAAAACGAACATCGACGCGAGAAGCGAAACGACGTTAACGAGATCGGGCCGCTCCCGGAATGTTCCGATCTTGAGCTTCGCGACAAGCTCGAAAAAGATCCTCCGCGCTGGCTCCGCAAAATTCTACCGGACGTGTTTTTTACCGACTTTACCGCCTCGCAGCTGAAATTCATCGAGATCGCATGGAGCGCGATCGTCGACGGTTCGTGGAAGAATCTCGAAGCTTATCGTGGCTTCGGAAAAACGTCGATCCTCAGCGGGCTATTATTCAAGGCTCTATGCGAGGGGCGCGTTCGTCATGCGCTCTATATCACGGCCGAAGGGGGCGCGTCTGCGACTCAGGCGGCGAACTGGTTCGCGTCCGCTCTCTATGACGACTATGAAGCGGAAGGAGACGACGCGCGACTCTTTACGCGCCTTTATCCGGAGATCTCGGTTCCGATTCAGA
>CAMZHY010000389.1 GCA_947307005.1 uncultured Planctomycetaceae bacterium | reverse complement strand
TCGCGCGGTTATTCAACCGCGTAGATTTCGCGGCGTTCGTCAAACCTTTTCTCAATTTGCCGCTATTTTGTCGCCAGTCGTCGCGTTGATTCTCCCCGCTTGCGCGCCCCGCGCCCCCTGTTAGGGACGGCGCGACGACGTATAATTGACGGCGCATGTTAGGGCGCGCAGGGCGCGCCGACGTCGTCTTATGAGAACAGGTGCGAAATGACTGAAAAACTGCCGTATAAAGTTGCGGACATGGGGCTTGCCGACTGGGGACGCAAGGAGATCATGCTCGCGGAAAACGAGATGCCCGGGCTCATGGCGCTGCGCGAGAAGTACGGCGCGTCGAAGCCGCTCAAGGGCGCGAGAATCGGCGGCAGCCTTCATATGACGATTCAAACCGCCGTCCTGATCGAGACGCTCACCGCGCTCGGCGCGGAAGTCGCGTGGGCGAGCTGCAATAAGTTTTCGACCCAAGACCACGCCGCCGCCGCGATCGCCGCGACCGGCGTCCCCGTCTACGCGTGGAAGGGCGAGACCGACGAAGAATACGACTGGTGCACGGAGCAGACGATTATCTTCCCCGACGGCAAGCCGCTCAATATGATCGTCGACGACGGCGGCGACCTCACAAACATGATTCACCTTCCGAAATTCGCCGACATTATCGGCGGCGTCAAGGGAATCACGGAAGAGACGACGACCGGCGTCCACCGCCTCTATCAGATGCACGCGCGCGGCGAGCTCAAGATTCCCGCGATTAACGTCAACGACAGCGTGACGAAGAGCAAGTTCGACAACCTCTACGGATGCCGCGAATCGCTCGCCGATGGGATCAAACGCGCGACCGACGTCATGGTCGCGGGCAAGGTCGTCGTGGTCGCGGGCTACGGGGACGTCGGGAAGGGGTGCGCGCATTCGATGCGGTCCTACGGGGCGCGCGTTCTCATTACGGAAATCGACCCGATCTGCGCGCTTCAGGCGGCGATGGAGGGCTTCGAGGTCACGACGATGGACGACGCGTGCGAGCGCGGGATGATCTTCGTTACGACGACCGGATGCTGCGACATTATCTCCGCCGAACACTGCTCGCGGATGCCTAACGACGCGATCGTCTGCAACATCGGGCATTTCGACTGCGAAATCGACGTCGCCGGGCTGGAGTCCTATCCCGGAATCAAGAAGACGCAGATCAAACCGCTCGTCGACCGCTATACGTTCCCGTCCGGCAAGAGTATAATTCTCCTTGCGGAGGGGCGCCTTGTGAATCTCGGCTGCGCGACGGGACATCCGTCCTTTGTGATGTCGAACTCCTTTACGAACCAAGTCTTGGCGCAGATCGCGCTCTGGACCGAAGGCGAAAAATACCCGCTCGGCGTCCACATGCTGCCGAAGAAACTCGACGAAGAGGTCGCGCGTCTTCATCTCGCGAAACTCGGCGTCAAACTCGAAACCCTCACCCAGAAGCAGGCCGACTACATCGGCGTGCCCGTCGAAGGTCCTTTCAAACCCGAATTTTACCGTTATTGACGAACGGAACCGTCCGCACGACCGCCGTTTCCGTCGCGTCGCGGCGCGCGGTCCTTCTCGCCTTAACGACGCTAGAACCCCATAGAGAATCGCAGAAGCGGTTAGGAGCGTCTCGTGCCTAATATCCAGCCTTTTCAAGGATTACGTTACAACCTCGCCCAAGTCGGATCGTTGAGCGACGTCGTCGCTCCCCCGTACGACGTCATTAGTCCCGAGATGCAGGACGCGCTGTACGCGAAGCACCCGAACAACGTCGTTCGCCTCATTCTCAACAAGCAGAACCCGACCGACGACGAGCAGGACAACCGTTACACGCGCAGCGCGCGGACGCTCAAAGAATGGAAGGAGTCGGGCGTCCTCGTCAAGGAGCCGAATCCTTCGATTTACGTCTATCATCAGATTTTCGAAGCGCAGGGCAAGAAGTACGTCCGCAAGGGCTTCATGTGCGGCTGCGAAGCGGTTCCCTTCGGCGAAGGCATGGTCTTCCCGCACGAGCTGACGATGAGCGGTCCGAAACTCGACCGCCTCATGCTCACGACGGCGTGCAAGACGAATTTCAGCCAGATTTTCGGACTCTATCCCGATCCTGAAAACGAAGTTCAGAACATTCTGGAAGAGGCGGTTGCGGGCGAGACGCCCTTCGAAGCGACGGATGAAAACGGGGTCCTCAACCGCATGTGGGTCGTCGACGACGCGGACGTTATCTCCAAGGTCGTCGCGCTTATGGGCCCCAAGCCGATCTTCATCGCGGACGGTCATCATCGCTACGAGACGGCGTGCAACTATCGCAACCAGATTCGCCAGCAGGGGCTGCTGACGTCGGATCATCCGGCGAATCACGTCCTTATGGTCTGCGTCGCGATGGAAGACCCCGGTCTGATCGTCATGCCGACGCACCGCCTGTTCCGCAACGTTCCGGCGTTCTCGCAGCAGGACCTTTTCGACCGTCTCGGCGAATACTTCAACATCTCGACGGTCGGCGAAGGGTACAACCAAGCGCATAAGGCGTGGGCGGAAATCGAACTCCTCAACAAACAGGGGACGCTCGCGCTCTTCTCCGCGCGCGACGGCAAATGGAATCTGCTCCAGATCACCGACAAGGGACGCGCCAAGATGGACGAAGTCGCCGCCGATCATCAGCCGGAATGGCGTCAGCTTGGCGTCGCGATTCTTCACACGCTCGTGATCGACACGCTTCTTGGTCTCAAAGGGCACGAGAAGCCGAAGTACGTCCACGAGGTTTCCGAGGTCGTCGCGAACCTCAAAGCGTCCCCCGAAGAATTCACGCTCGCCGCGCTCGTCATGCCCGCGACCGTCGAACTCATTCAGGAATGCAGCATGGTGCGCGAACGCATGCCCGCGAAGAGCACGTACTTCTATCCCAAACTGATTACGGGCTTCGTCTTCAAGCCTTTGGAATGAGCGAGGAACTCTCCGCAAGGGAAGGGAAGAAACGATGATCGCGATTATCGACTACGGAATGGGGAATCTGCGAAGCGTCCAGAAGGCGTTCGAGCGTCTCGGCGTCGAGGCGACGGTCACGTCGGACAAGGCGCTCGTCGAGTCCGCCGACAAGCTCGTTCTGCCCGGCGTCGGCGCGATTGCCGACGCGATCGCCGAACTCAAGCGCGCCGACCTCGTCGATCCGATCGTTCGCGCCGTCGAGTCGAACCGTCCTTTTTTGGGAATCTGCCTCGGATTTCAGGCGCTCTTCGAGAGGAGCGAAGAAAACGGCGGAACCGAATGTCTCGGGCTCTTCAAGGGAACCGTCCGACGCTTCCCGGAATCGCCTGAGTACGTCGTCCCGCACATGGGGTGGAACGATCTGACCTTCAAACAGAAGGACGTCCCGATTTATAAGGACATGAAAGAAACCGACTACGTCTACTTCGTCCATTCGTACTACGTCGACGCGGAGGACCCCGCGATCGTCGCGACGACGACGAATTACGATAACGTCGAATTCTGCTCCTCGATCGCCGTCGGGAACGTTTTCGCGACCCAGTTCCACCCGGAAAAAAGCCAGAACGTCGGACTCGATATTCTGAAGAATTTCGCCGCGCTCTGATTGGACTCGGAACGCCGACGCGTTAGAAATAACGAGAGAGCCTCGACCCGCGAAGGATCGAGGCTCTCTTTTTAGTTCCGCGGCGCGTTTCGCGTCAGTTGCCGAGAGACTGGAGCGGCGCGGGGATGCGTCCTCCGAAGTTGACGAACTCGTCGCTCGCGCCGACGTTGCGCACCTGCATGACGGGCGAGGCCCCAAAGAGCCCGCCGTAGGTTACAAACTCGCCCGCCTTCTTGCCGGGGCAGGGGACGAGGCGGGTCGCGGTCGTCTTATTGTTGATGACGCCGATAGCGAGTTCGTCCGCCATGACGCCGGCGATCGTCGTCGGGGGCGTGTCGCCGGGGATGAGGATCATGTCGAGCCCGACGGAGCAGACGACGGTCATCGCTTCGAGTTTTT